>LCBU01000022.1 GCA_000997405.1 Candidatus Woesebacteria bacterium GW2011_GWA1_41_7
AGAGGTCGACCCCCCGCAATCTCTCGGCGTTGACCACAGGATCGTTGGCTACCCAGCCCGGACCGCCGGGAGGACCCCACATGTGTTAAAAGTGTTTTAACCTTACCTGCCTCTCCCGCAATTCCCGATCCGTTAAATATTGCTACATCAAATTTGGAAACATCAATTTTAGCAGCCGGGGTTGGGCTCGGTGTTGTAGCAGGAACGCTTGAGGCAACTGGTGTAGGTGTTGCGCTGGTTCCAGGTGAGTTAACACCCTTTTGATAAAAGAAAACTCCACCCAATATTGCTCCAAGAATAAAAAGCCCCGGAATAAGTATCCAGAAAACAGGCGATTGCTCTTTCTTTATTTGCGGATCTACATCATCCGATCGTAAACCAAGCATACTACCCTTTTCAACAACTTCCTGGGAAGATACTTTTACGCCTTCATCTAAAATATCAGGTTGGGGTTTTTCGGGTGGATCACTCTCCACAACTTTTGGAGTATTTTCAGGAATATCAATTTCCTCTACGACCATTCTGTGTCTTGTGGCAGCTTCTTCTTTGTCTGGCATACGATTATTAAGTATATAGATAATGCAGATTAAATATCAATAACAAATATTTATGATATTTAAATCACAACAAATCTTCGCTCACTTGCGTACATTTTAGAAACCAAAGTTTTTGTTTGTTACAAAGCTTAGACAGCCGGTGTAGCCGAGGCTGTAGGTGCAGCACTTGGGCTTGCACTGGGAACAGCGGTTGGCGAGGCTGACGGTGACGCTGACGGTGAAACTGTTGGTGTCGGGCTTGCCTCAGGAGCGGTAAATCCGTTCAAGAGTTTACTCAACCATCCAAATAAGCTTATACCTTTCAAAGCATCACTAAGCTTGGTCTCAATAGCTACTAAATCGGTTTGCAAAGCAGCAATTGACTGATCGATGGCTGTCTTGTCGGATCCGGTTAAACCTTCACCTGTTTTAGTCAATTTTCGTATTTCGTTACGAAGCTTTACAATTTCGCTTCTGACTTCGCCTGCATTTTTATAATCAGGTCCGATAATAAATTTCAAAAATCCTGGTCTTCCGTACATTTCGTTAAGAGCACTTTCAGCAGTGGCTTCAACTTGTTCAGTTGTTTCAGCTGCTATCTGAAGTGCTTCTTTGGCTTTAGGGTTTCTGACTTTACTTTCAAGCTGAGTCACTGTCTGTACAGTGCTGGAAACAGTCTTGCCCTTGCCGTTATTGTTATTTGCGTTGGCATTTTTAGCCGAAACCGCAATTACGGAAACTGTAAGGAAAGCTATAGAGATTAATGCGATTAATAATTTTTTAATAGTTGTTCACCTCCTTTACTAACGATTAATAATACGACAAAAAGCAAACATATCAAAATATTTGTTACGGTTTGAAGAGAATACCTTTGTCTCCCATTTCAATAAGCTGTTCGTCACTGATTCCGTCCGTATACTTCTTGTAGCTGCGCTTGTTAATATCCAAAAACCTTCTTTTGGCATTGGGAAACTCATTGTGAACTATTCTGTCGCCTTCCTGTAAAGCCATCGTAGCAAGTCCTTGCCTACGGAATTTCTCTTTTATATCAACTCTTTCGCCAAAAACTCCCGGTTCATCGACTTTTTCATAGAAAAGCGCCTCCCCTGCTGTTTTATTATCAACCTTGACTACTACCGAGAAGGATTTTGGACCAATTATATTTTTTGAAAATTCTACTGCCATTATTTTTGAGAGAGAACTATTTCGCGTGAGCCTTTTTGCGCCAACTGTTCCAGGTCATCCTGCATTTCTTTACTGAAATGTTTACCCCACCCTAAACGTGCCGCTTCTATTACCTCATTATTGGTTAATTGTCCCAACACCTGCCCGAAGGCTTTAAGTTCCACCGTTCCCACACCTTTAAACATCCTACCCTCGTTGGTTTTGTGTATTCGTGCAGATTCAAACCAATCACCTTCTCCGATATCTATTACAACATCAACTCTACTTTTGTCGGAAGTCCCTATAACGGAAATAAGCGTCCCGAAGGATATTGTTACCGATCTATGATTTTCTTTATTTTCTTGTCCTCTATCCATGTTTAATGAATGTGTAAAAGGTTTTCATTTAGATGCTTTTTACCCTTTTTATATCACATTAAGATCTGGTAGACATGGATTTAATAAGCTATGTAATATTAAATTGCTTAACAAAAATGGCGGAACGAATCCCTACGCACGTAAAAGATTGGTACTTTGATGATGATGGTTTTAAAGAAACTCTTGAAGAGATGGCTGATCAACTGGAAAGCAGAGGTCCAACATTACCACCGGAGGCTGCTCAAAGACTAGTCGAGTTAAAGGAAGAAATTGCTAAATTTAAAAGTCCCCCACAATACAAACTCAGCAATTCTTAAAAAGCGCTTACGAGAATTGTAAACATTAAATAGCTGGTGTATATTAGCCAGCATACGTATGGGACGACTTAGTAGGGAGATAGAAGGCGAAACGGAAGAGTATTATGCCTCTCGGAATGGTTTTTTAGTAAATATATGTGACTTTAAGGAAGCGGAAAGAATTAGTAGGCTAATCAACGACTATTGTCAGGCTTGTCAAAAATGTTTGGCTGGAAGTCCTGTGATATCTCTCGGTGAAATTAAGTGGCAGTTAAGAGGTTCCGGGTTGTCTGCTGTGGGGCTATTGGAAATCCGAAATAAGGAACAATGTCCATTATTTCTTGCTTTACATACTTCTGAACCAACACTACGTTAAAATGTACCTTGGGCTAGCTTGGGGTGGGAGAGCGGACTCGAACCGCCAACCTCTTCCTCCACAGGGAAGCGCTCTAACCGGTTGAGCTACACCCACCAAGTCATCACCGAACTAACGTATTTTAACACGAGGCTCAGTGTTTTGCCGAGTGGCAAGCTTCTCTAAATTGTAATTTCTAAAAATCTGTTATAATTTATTTTGCTAAAAATGCGAGACTTTTTTCTGAGAAATAAGGCATTTATATTAATTTGCATAGTCACCGTTGCCCTGGTCGTTGGCGGAGTTTTTCTAATGAGTGGCCAAGGGTCTTCCTCACCCTCAGCCGGAAAGGTAATCGATTCTTCAATTCTAGCCCCCGATGGTGTTTATAAAACTTCAGGGTTTGAAAATGGTGTCTATTTAGCCGCCAGTCCGTCTGCAACCGTTACTCTTGTAGAGTTTGGAGACTTTCAGTGCCCCGCATGCGCAGTCTATGCACCTTTCGTCAAGGATGTGTTAACCGAATTTCCCGGCAAAGTAACTTATGTTTTCAGAAGTTATCCCCTGCCTCAGCACAAAAATGCACCAATCTCATCCTACGCCGTGGAGGCTGCCGGAAAGCAGGGTAAATATTGGGAAATGCAGGAAAAGCTCTACGAAACACAAAACGACTGGTCTCTCATGGAAGATCCGTCAGAAGTATTCGTAAATTTTGCTAAGGAGTTGGGCTTAAATACAGATCAATTTAGCCAAGATATGGGTTCGCAGGAAGTTAAAGATATTGTCACCAAGGATACAGCTGCAGGGAATCTGGTAAAAATCACGGAAACACCGACCTTTTACATCAACGGAAAGAAAGTTACTCTCTCGGGTGACCCCAACCAACTGAAAAGCCTAATTCAGGCAGAACTTTCTAAATAGTTACCTTCTGGATACCGTATACGTGGCCGGGTAGTAAAGAAATGCGGCCGGGGAATCCTCCACCAAAAACCTTTGGAAGTCCAAATAAATCCTCCTTCTTGAAGCCAAATCAATTTCGCTTCTTCCGTCCTCCAAAAGCTTATCTATCCTGGGATTTTCGTAGCGGGTTATATTAGTAGCTTCCTGGGTTGAATGCCAAATAGAATACTGATCAGGATCATCCGGAGTATCAAGAATAGCCAAAAATGCCTGAAAATCAGCCGGTATTGCCGTTACTACTTGTACATTAACGTTTACACCTGCAGCCTGCCAATCTTTAGCTATGAGCTCTGCCTTCTCCAGTAAAAGTACAGGTGTTGCTATATTTACAGTAAGATCCGTAAATTTATTTGCTACTTTGTATTCATCAACCATTTCTTTTGCCTTTTTAGGGTCGTAATCATACGGCTTTACCTGTGGGTTATATGCCCAAGAGTCGATAGAAACCGGGCTTATGGCTCTTATTCCCCCCAAAGCCTCTTTATTTATAGCGTAAGAAAGCGCCTGTCTTAGGTTTTTCTCCTGCAAAAAATTATCCTGGGTGTTATAAAAAACAGCCACATATTCTCCCATGTTGGTCAGGTTACTGATTTTAACCTTAGGCCATGTATCAAATGGCGAAGTGCTAAACATGTCCTCAATTTTGTCTATTTCTCCAAGCTCAAAAGCTACTTTTGTACGCTCTTCCGTAGGATAAAATTTATATACCAAGTTTCCGTTTTTCTCCGAGATTAAATTTAGCTCTTCAACTGTGGATCCGTTCAATGAAATTTTGTCCACTTTCCATTCACCCGTGCCCAAAAGTCCGGACTTGAAGGTTGGCTTAGAAACTACCGAAGGAAATGCCGAATAAGTATTTTGAAGTTTAAAGACAATCGTCTTATCGTCGGGACGTTCTATGGTTACGTCGGTAAATTGGTAATTTATAGTATTACTTGTCACCTTTCCGCCGTCCTGCCAATAAATCTCGTCCTTGAGTATAAATGTCCAGGTTTTTCCTCTGTCGGTAGTTTCCCAAGAAGCCGCCAGATCCGGCACTACGCTTCCATCAGGATCAATTTTGGTCAACCCGTTTCCGATAAGCTTTAATATTTCATTAGGAAGTGTGCCTGCTGTATATCTTCCGGTTTGGCCGATTTTGACTGTCTGGGCAAAATCCAATGCCGGTATCAAAAACCTGAGTAGGAAAAAAAACAATATTCCAATACCGGCTCCCAGAAAAAGCAGAATCTTGAATCTGGAAACAAATGCTCCAATTAGCCTAAATATATAACGGAGATTTAGCATCAAATTAATAAACTAGTCGTAGGACAGACGTAACAATAAAGAGAAAGGACAAAACGAAAGTAAGTCTAAAAACCAGTTTTTCCAAGCCTCTTCTCGTAAAGCTTGCTCCGCCCATTCCGTTTGATCTTCCGAAGCCTGTTCCTCTTGCCTGAATCAGAACCAGAGCGACCAAAGCAATCGAAACAATAATTTGAATAATAGTTAAAGTTTGACTCATTTTACGAACTTTATTATACCATCTACCCTACTTTAATAACCAATCCAGAATTGAAGATATAATTGAGATAATGAATGAGAATGCAACTATGGCAATGATTCCGCTAAAGGTGATAGCGGGAATAGAAATCCAGTATGAGGTCATACCGTTAAACGCAAAATTTACAATTTTAAAGCCGGGCACGACCAAAGTGACAATATATAGGGCCACCGCATAACCTACCCATCTGAAAAGCCCGAAGGTAATCAAATTTAAAGGAAGAAGAAGTATATTGATAACCGGTTTAATGATCAGGGATGCTACAGTGAGCGCGATTCCTGTAAGGACAATGGTATTAATTCCGTTTTCAAAAACCAGACCGGATATGACCAAAGAAATAAGATATAAAGTGACAGAGCTTATCAGAAAGTATTTAATCGCACGTCGTATCATATTTTTAGTATAGACGGACTATTTGTCCTTTTCAAATAACGATCTGGCAAAGAGTTTATGATGGTATGCCTGTGCAAATCTGTGAGCTTCATTTCTGATTCTTTGAACAAGGTTCAAGACATCACCCTTAGGAAGCCTCACGTTTCTCATGTCAGTAGTTCCCAGATAGCCCCCCGGAATAACCAACGTTTCAAATTTTTTGGCTAAACCTATTACCGGAATTTTATCTTCCGCAAATTCCTTTAGAAAAATAGACAGTTGTCCAGCGCCGCCGTCAACCACAATCAGGTCGGGCTTACCCCAAGCTTCAAGATTTTTCTTACGGCGCCTTGCAACTTCTCTCATAGACTCATAATCATCCTGACTGTTTTTCTGACGTATCCTAAAATGTCTGTAAAAGGATTTATCTGCCGTGCCTTCGATAAAAGTTACCATTGAAGCCGTGGCACTCTCGCCGTGTAAGTGTGCAACGTCAAAGCACTCAATTCTTTTCAGCTTCCTTATTTCAGGTAGGAATTTGATAAGCAGTTTTTTAAATTCGGCCAGCTCCTTTTGTCTGACGTCCTCGTATAAATTGGGGTTTTCCAAATAGGAATCAACGGATATCTTTGGACTTGTTATATATTCCAATTTTTGTATTTTGTTACGCATCTCCGCAGCCTGCTCAAAATCCTGATTTTTGGAATTAATTTTCATTTCTTTTTCCATTCCCTGCCTTACTTTTTCCAAATGTCCGTCCAAAAAGGATTTGATATTCCTGATATTTTTGAGATATTTCCTGCGGGCAATGTTTTTAAATTCACCGCTTTCTATTTTCTCTATATCGTTCGGGCAGGGGTCGCAGAGTCCTATTTGTGAGTAAAGACACGCTCTTTTTCCGATTTTATGATCAGAATAAGGGAAAATTCTACGGATCAATTTCAGAACAAATTTCACATTGCCGGATGAAGGAAAAGGGCCAAAGCTGGCAATACTTTTAATTATATTGAGATCTGTCTTTCGGACAGTAATTACCCGTGGGTAGGTTTCTTTAGTTATAGATATATAAAGGGGGTGTTTATCGTCTTTTGAAATAATGTTATATTTCGGTTGATAAAGCCTAATAAGTTTCGCCTCCAAAAGAAGCGCTTCCAGTTCACTCACGACTTTAATGTAGGAAATTGCATCCGCTTCCTCAATCATTCGCTTTGTTTTAACTTCCAATGTAAGTCTGAAATATGAAGCTACCCTTTTTTTAAGATTAATGGCCTTTCCTATGTATATTGGGGTTTTGTCTTTGAAATAAATATAGACCCCGGGGTTTTCAGGTAAATCCAGGTAAAATCTAGGGCTTAATTTGGTCTTTGGGAGGCTCCCCACTGGGTATTTCATTATTAACTTTCTTAGTGCCCATTATTTTACCAAAAAATCCGAAAATCTTTATCTTTTTCGCTTTGATAAAAATAAATGCCATAACTATTATCAAAACCAGAAGAACGATAATAAGGCTATTAATAACTATTTGTTTCTTGTTTGTCAAAATTTCAGCCTTACTGGAACCCAAAACCACTTTTATAACGCTAGGCATGTCTTTACCCAAAAAACTATATGGCAGGGTTATCTGGATTTGGTTGTTAGAGTAAGGCAAAAGCATTGCTATGTGGTCTCTGGTCTTTTCTGTAGAGTCGTAATAGATTGTCGGGTAAACAGAATAAAGCGCGGCAGGTCCGGGATTACTTATGGTTACTGTGTAAATACTGCTGAAAAACGGCAATACCCTGAAAGGTTTAATCGAAACTGTGGGTGTGCTGATTTTGTTTTCCGGAAGTTGTCCGAAAGAAACATAGACGTCTTTTTGGGGATTGGGACCCAATTTATAAGAGCCCGGAGGATAAGGTTCTCGGGAACTTGCTCCATGGAGGACAAATGCAAAATGTCTCAGATCGAGCTTGTTAAAAAAGTCTATTCCACCCGTTGTTGAACCCCAAGTCGGGTCAATCGCTATCCAAACTCCTTTTTCCCTGTCGTAATATTCCGGCCAAGCATGAAGAACGTCAGCGACAAGCCCCAAGGGCTGAAGATCAGGGTTTTCCGTATAGGCATAGCCATTAACCTCTCTGGCAGGAATCCCGGCCGCACGCGCAATTGCGATAAAAAGATCCGTATATTCCATACAAATTGCATTAGTTGGACTTGCCAGTGCGGCAACGGCACCCATTCTTTGAACATTAGGCTGAACCCTGGCTGTGTCATAGCTTAGAGTTTGCGAAACATAGTTATAAATTGCCTCAGGGGTTTTCAATCTGGCAGCAAGTTCCTTTATTCTGGGATCATTTACCTGCCAGTAAGTATCTTCTTTGAGGTTTTCATTAAGGGATTCTTGAGTTACTTTGGGGAAAGACCTGTAACTCGCAAAGATTTGCACCGAACCGGAAACAAGGACATCAATTCTTTGTCTGGCGGAAAGGTCAAAAGTTGCTATCCAGTTGCCGTCAGTGTCGACACTTACATTTGCAGGTTTTGGTTCAATGTTTTCAATATAAACTTTCTGAAATGCAGTATCGGGTGGAATGGATATTTGAGTGCTGGAGGCTTTTGCTAAGGGATTTTCAAGGTGATATGAAAGGTTAAATGCAAACACCTGGAATTGTCCGAAACCCGCACTTATCCCGTTTTGTGTAACACTTTCTTTACTGAAGGTGTAAGAGTAGCCCTCATCAGTCAGTTCTCTGGTTCCGGGTTGTGGAGAAATATATGCTTCAAATCCATATGCCTTTGGTATTTTAAGTATTAATTGATAATTTCTGAAATTTGTCTCAGTTCCCAATCTTGGTACTGATATTTCCCAAACCTCACCTGTTCTGACGGCAAAAGTAGAGTTTTCGTAAGTAATATTGAAATGCCTTTGGGCACCTTTTCCGACGCTCGTATCGGGGAATGAAACTTTTATATCAGTTCTCCCCTCTTCTTTAAATATCTCAACAGGGTATATGGTGCCGTTATTGCTTGAGGCCTTTGCACTGGCCGCATCTATGTTTTCCAAGCTGAGTGTGTATGTAGTAGCGTATAGATTGGAAAAATTATTTTCTAAAGTAACTTGGTGTGTAACATTAGTTTTACCTGATTCCTGAACGTTATAGATAACAGTTGTGTCAACAGAAAATTCGTTTTCGGCATAGGCTACCGAGGGGATTAAAAAATAAGAAATCAGGAACGTCAGAGAAATTAAAATACTCTTAAACTTCATGTAATAAGTATATCTTAAAATTATTTGAGATACTGCCCGGTGTAAGAAGATTTAACTCCTGCTATATCAGTTGGCTTTCCGACGGTTACGACTTTACCCCCGCCGTCTCCTCCTTCGGGTCCCAAATCAATTACCCAGTCGCTATTTTTAATAACATCCAAATTGTGTTCAATTACAAAAACTGAGTTACCTTTTTGTACGAGTAATTTTAATACTCTTAAAAGCCTCTCAACATCCACAAAATGAAGCCCGGTAGTAGGTTCATCCAAAATATAAATAGTTCTTCCCGTCGCCCGCCTTGAAAGCTCTGTTGCCAATTTCACTCTTTGAGCCTCTCCACCCGAAAGAGTTGTTGCCGGTTGTCCCAACTGCATATAACCCAAACCCACAAGAGATAATGTTTCAAGTTTTTGTTCAATTTGCGGATGTGCGTGAAAAAACTCCAATGCCTCATCTATAGTCATATCCAAAACTTCGGCGATATTTTTTCCCCGATAGACTACTTCCAGAGTTTGATTGTTATAGCGTTTTCCATGGCAGACATCACAAGTTACCCAAATATCACTCATAAACTGCATCTCTATTTTGATCTGTCCCTGACCTTCGCAGGCCTCGCAGCGTCCGCCTCTGACGTTAAAAGAAAATCTGCCTTTTTTGAAGCCGAGAGTTTTGGCTTCGCGTGTCGATGTAAACACGTCTCTGACAGGATCAAAAACTCCGGTATATGTTGCAGGATTACTCCTCGGAGTTCTTCCGATAGGGCTCTGGTCGATCAGAATTGCTTTGTCTGTATTTTCCAATCCTTCAATTCTTT
>LCBU01000023.1 GCA_000997405.1 Candidatus Woesebacteria bacterium GW2011_GWA1_41_7
ATTACCGATGAGAAGGGTCTAATTCCCAGGATTGATGAAAGAAGAAACAACTCCAAGCTTCCCGCTATCGCAACAAAATTAATTCATAACCGCTATACATATGTTAGTTTTTATTTTGCAGAAAATTATTTTGCGCATTTTACTCCGGACTTTCTTTTTATACACGGGGCTGGGCACAGGCAACATCATGTTCAGGGAGTCGGAGAGCTTTATTGGTTTCAAGCACCGTTTATTCTTATGGGGATATATTTTTTGATTAAGAAAAAAGACCCCAACTTGAAAATTCTCGCGCCCTGGCTTTTTTTGGCATTTGTTCCGGTTGCTATGACAAACGACAGTATTCCCAACGCCTTAAGAACACTTAATGCAACACCGGTTTATCAGATACTTACTGCACTGGGGATTTACTACTCATATAAGTTTATAAAAAGCAGAAAAGTATTTTATTTATTGATTGGACTAAGTGCTCTTCTATTTTTGCTAAACCTTGGAGTTTATTTGACAAATCTTTTTGGTTATTACCCGGAGCGCTATTCCAAAGACTGGCAGTATGGTAATAAAGAGGTTGTTGAATATATTAAAACAAATCAGGATAAATACGATCTCATTACTTATAGCCGGCATTACGGGGAGCCCCACATGTTCACTTTGTTTTATCTTAATTATGATCCGGCCAGGTTTCAGGATAGCGCCAACCTTAACAGGTTTGAGACGTTCGACTGGGTTAGGGTTTTGCAATTTGATAAATATTATTTTCCTGACTTGGGTGATACGGGTACCAAGTACCAAGACGTAGTTAACATCAATCCCGGAAAGAAAATTTTATTTATAGGAAGACCCGAGGATTTCCCCGGAGAATTACCCAGACTTAAAACTATCGATTTTTTGAACGGGGAAAGGGCTTTTGATATTGTGGAGTCAAAATGAAAATATCAGCGTATAAAATACTATTCGTTCTTGTCGTATTCTTTTTTTTGATAACCAGACTTTATAGAATAGCCGACCTTCCCTCCTCGGTTTATTGGGACGAAGCTTCTATTGGTTATAACGCATTTTCAATTGCCACAGACCTTAAAGATGAATGGGGAAGTTTTTTGCCGGTACACTTTCGTGCATTCGGAGAGTTTAAGCTGCCCGTTTATATTTATTCGGTTGTACCTTTCGTTAAGGTACTTGGCCTAAATGCGTTTTCTGTAAGGATCCCGGCCGTAATCTATTCACTGGGAACATTGCTATTAACTTATCTTTTGGTTAGCAAAATAACCGGAAAAAAATGGCCAGGCGTTCTTTCAGGTTTTATCTTAAGCGTTTCTCCCTGGTTTTTTATTTTTTCAAGAACTGGGTATGAAGCGACAGCAGGCGTATTCTTTTTGTTGCTGTCTGTATATTTGTTTTTATGTAATTCAAAAAAATTAATAATTTTTTTCCTGGGAACCGTTTCCATCATCTTGAGTATGTATAGTTATACAAGCTTCAGGCTAATTTCACCCCTTGTTTTCGCTATGTTTTTAATCAGAGTAATTAAATTATACTTCGTAAATAAAAGTATAAAACGAAACATCTATATACCGGTATTGTCTTTAATTATATTTTTGTTGTCACTAATCCCTATTGCGAGATTGTTTCTATTTGATGCCGGGTTTGGAAGAGCTCAAACATTTGCCTTAATTCCCGGATTCCAGCAGGTTTATGATCTTTCCGGCAAACCCCATTTACAGATTACCTACAACAGATCCGGCCATGTTGATTGGAAAGAAAACATCTCGACTATTGGAGCAAATTACCTTTCCCATTTTTCGCCAAATTTCCTTTTGTGGAAAGGTGATGCGAATCCGAGAAGTCAAATACCGGGACACGGGCAACTTTATTGGATAGATATCCCTCTTTTTATTTTAGGTATTTATGCAATTTACAAAAAGAGGAGTTTTATATTTTTAATACCACTCCTATTATTACTTTTAGCTCCCATACCTGCGTCTCTTACCAGGGAATCACCTCACGCATTAAGAAGTATATTGGCGGCACCTGCTTTTGCAATGATTACTTCGATTGGGGTTTGGTATATTGCTGAAAAAATAAATATCAAAAAGTTTTCAGTCATATTTATTGCTGTAATTTCAATTATTTATTATTTGTCTTTTGAACTTTACGCTATGGATTTTGTATTAAAGTACCAGAACCTGACCTCACACGATTGGCAGTACGATTACAAAGAAATTTTTGTGGACAAAAAAGAAAGCGGAGTTGTAACAGACAAATATGGCCAGCCATATATATTTGCACTCTATTATCTTAAATATCCGCCCGAAAAATTTAGAAATGAAGTAAAGTATAACCCGGTTGATAAGTGGGGATTTTCGCTTGTTTCGTCATTTGACGGATTTCAATTTAAATGAAAAAGTTGGGAGTAGCAATTCTGGCTCTAATAGTTATTTTGGCAGCCTTTTTAAGAATCTGGAAACTTGATATGGTTCCGGCTTCATTAAATTGGGATGAAGTAGATGCCGGATACAATGCCTTCACAGTTGCCAACTGGGGAATTGATGAGTGGGGCAATAAATTTCCTTTGGTATTTCAGTCTTTTTACGACGACAAACATCCGGTTCATATATACATAACAACAGTTTTTGTTAAGCTATTTGGACTTAGTGATTTTACAATGCGTCTTCCAAGTGCAATCTTCGGCGCGCTCGGAGTTTTGATAATATTCTATTTAACAAAATATTTGTTTAAAAAAGATTTGCCTGCATATTTTGCGGCAATATTCCTGGCAATATCTCCTTATCATCTACAGTTTTCAAGAGGTCTTTGGGAAGTAAATTTTGCTTTCTTTTTCTTTATCTTGGGAATTATGTTTTTCTATTTAGGGAAAAATAAAAACGCATGGTATTTCCCTCTTTCTTTTCTTGGGTTCGGACTTTCACTCTATTCATACCATTCGTCCAAGATTGTGGTGCCTCCCATGATAATCGTACTTTCTGTGTTGTACTTTAAGGATTTTACAAAAAATATAAAAGCTTTTGCCGTAAGTATTCTTGTTTTGGCAATCTTTATTGTCGGATTAGTTATTAATCCACGCCTTCTTGGATTTGCCAGGGCAGAGCAAAATAAGTTTCCGGATGAGAAAATTAGGGCAACGGATCTTTATCAGAAAACAGGGAACCAATATTTAGGGACTTTAGAAATTGTTGCCGGAAATTATATCAAATATTTTTCCCCGGACTATCTATTTATTAATGGAGATCAAAACCCCAGAAATTCCGTTAAAGTTTTTGGTGAATTTTACAAAATTGATGCATTACTGATTACCCTGGGACTTATTTTTATGATTATTAAGCCCAGGAAGGAATGGTTGGTGCTTTTTGCCTGGATAGCTCTGGCTCCGGTTCCGGGAGCTCTGTCCGGCTTTACGCCAAATGCTGCCAGGGGACTATTTATGATGGGAAGTTTGCAGATAGTTGCGTCATATGGTCTTTACTCAATTGTTAATTTGTTTAGGAAGAATATTGTAAAAAGTGTCATTGTCATTTTGGTTTCTGTTCCACTCATATGGGAATTTTCGAGTTATTTAAGCTATTACTATAAAGAATATGGTAAAAAGGACGCCATTGAGTGGCAATACGGAATGAAGCAAATCGCACTATACGTAAAGGATCACCCTTACATAGACAAAGTTTACATGACCAAAGAAAGGCAGCAGCCTTATATATTTATATTGAATTATCTGGAGTACCCGGTTTATAAATATCTAAAAACAGTGCAGTATGACGAGAGCCAAAGCAAAAGCTACAACGTAGCCAAATCTTTCGGCAAGTTTCAATTTTCGGAATGGAATTCGGTTGACAGCTACCCGGCTCCTTATGTCCTTTATGTTCTTACCCCCAGCCAGTATGATGGACTAAGATACAGGTCCATGTTTGATGTAAAAGAGCTTGTAAAATATCCCGACGGTACGAATGCGTACTTTTTGGTGGAGGGTGGGTATAATGAGTAAATTAATGCCGAATAAAACATTAAAATTGTCTGTAGTTTTGGCTACGAGAAATGAGGAAGAAAATATTGGGAGGTGTCTCGCGTCGGTTAAAGATATTGCCGATGAAATTATAGTTGTTGATGAATATTCAACAGATAAAACCAGAGAAATCGCAGAAAAGTATGGGGCAAAAGTTTTTACCGAACCTCATCATGACATTTTTCATATAACCAAGGAGAAAGCGCTCGATAAAGCAGTGGGTGAGTGGATTTTGCAGTTGGATGCTGATGAGGTCGTTACGCCGGAGCTTGCAAGTGAAATTTCCTCCGTTGTTAATTCTCAATCATTAACCATTAATCATCAACCATTGGAAATTAATTCTCTTTTTACCCGTCATCAGAAGCTAATAGAGGACCGCGACGGTAAAATAGGGAAACCTACGGGTGAGATTGTCGGTTACTTTATTCCGAGGAGAAATATGTTTTTAGGCCGTCCCCTGATTCACGCCGGGGTTTACCCGGACGGAGTAATACGTTTGGTTAAAAAAGGATTCGCTCATTTTCCACAAAAGTCAGTACATGAGCAAATCAGTTTGAATGGTGACGTTTCCTGGCTGTCAAAAGACCTATTGCACTATGACTCTCCTACCCTCAAAAAATATTTAATGAGGCTAAACCGTTACACTGATTTACACGCAGGAGAATTAAAAAACAGAAAAGCTCCAAAAAACCCATTCTACTTTATCTACTACTGCCTATTTAGACCTTTTTTGGTGTTTATAAATCTTTTTTTGCGACACCTTGGAATTCTTGACGGAGCAAGAGGTTTCCTCTGGAGTTTTTTGTCCGCAACCCATTTTCCAATTGCATACTTTAAATATATAACCGGGAAGGTTTAAAATTAATTAATGAAGCTGCTCAATAAGAATATAATTATCACCGGTTCAACCGGTGGAATAGGAAGGGAACTTGTAAAAAACCTTGATGAGGAAGGTGCTAATTTAATTTTGATTTCAAGATCCGACAGTGAACTCCAGAATTTAAAAGAGGAACTCAAAAGTAATTGTATTACATTTTCCGGTAATTTTAGCGACCAGAAGGAAATCGAGGTATTGTCCAAAAAGATTTCGAAAGAGTTTAAAACTATAGACGTTCTTATAAACGCTGCCGGAGTTGGGGTTTATAAATCTATTGAAGAAGAGACTTTAGAGGAGTGGAATAACTCCATGAATATAAACGTTACTTCACAATTTATCTTAATAAAAAACCTAAGCAAGAATTTGCGTAAGTCGAAGGATTCATTGGTGATTAGTATAGGTTCAGGTGCCGGGGTAATTCCCATGGCAGGTAGAAGTATCTACTGTACGACTAAATTTGCGGTACGGGGGCTTACATTAAGCCTGGCTGAAGAATACAGGAGAACCTCGGTTGACTTTTGTTTAATAACACTTGGAAGCACTCTTACAAGCTTCGGACCTATGAGTTTTGAGGAAAAAAGGTCAGAGATGGAAAAAGGAAAAAAAGCATATTTTACCCCTGACTGGGTGGCTAAAAAATTAATATCAATAATCAAGGATAACGACAGGAGGGTAGAATACACTCTTTTCCCATCACACTACGCCACAGAATGGCATGCAAAAGGTTAATCCCCACTACCAGATAGTATGGTCGGAAGAAGCCACAAGAGGTAGAATACATATATATCTATGAAAGTAGCTGTCGACATAGGTCCTTTGAAAAGCGGGGACAATGTCCGTGGAATCGGTGTATATACGAGAGAGCTGGTTAATACTCTCGAATCAATCCAAAAAACCGGTAGTAATAAGTTTGAGCTATATCCTGTTGATTATTTCGATCATCAACCATCATCCGTTAATCATTATGATGTTATTCACTTTACCCGTTTTAACCCCTTCTCTATTTCGGTTCCTCTGAAAAAACCAAAGAATATTAAATTTGTATTAACAATTTACGACCTCATACCTTTGATTTACCCCGATAACTACCCACCGGGCTTTAGGGGCTGGATTAATTGGCAAATAAACAAATTTTTGATTAAAAGAAATATTGACGCAATAATTACGATCTCAGAAACATCAAAAAAAGATATATGCAGATTTATCGGAATTAATCCTGATAAAGTTTATGTTACCTACCTTGCTGCTCGTCCTATATTTAAGAAATTAGAAATTGGAAATTGGGAATTAGAGATTAAGAAACACTATGGTTTACCTGATCGTTTTGCTCTCTATGTGGGTGACATTAATTACAACAAAAATCTGCCTGTTTTAATCGAGTCATGTAAAATCGCAAAAATTCCGCTTGTTATGGTCGGGAAGCAAATATTAGAAATAGAAAAAATGGACTTAAATCATTCGGAACTTGGTCATCTCAAAAATATAGATTTAAGCGGTTTAATCCGGACCGGTTTTGTTTCCGATGAAGACTTGGTAAAAATTTACAACCTGGCAACGGTATATATTCAACCCTCGCTTTATGAAGGTTTTGGTCTTCCTTTGATGGAAGCTTTCGCGACGGGTGTTCCATCTATTGCGTCAAAGACCCAAGCCCTGGTGGAAATAGCCGGAGATGCGGCACTTTTTGCTGACACTAAAGATACGAAAAATTTTGCAGAAAAAATCAAATTACTGGTTAGCGACTCGAAACTAAAAGAAGAGTTGATTAGAAAAGGGTTGGAAAATGCCAAAAAGTACAGTTGGCAAAAAGCAGCGGAAGAAACCTTCAGAGTATATCGGAAAATTAGCAACTTCTAACTTGAAAAGTTTGCCGATGAACAATACCTATCTATTAGGAAATGAAGCCTTTTGCTTGTTGTTAATATTTTTTTTCCTAAAAACTATTGTTAAAATTAGAATTAACAACCACACGCCTGAAGCTATTGCTGAAATAGTTAGTCCTATATAGAAGGATGTTGGGTGATAATAGAATCTGACAGTTCCCATTCCTTCGGAAACATCGATTGTTCTGAATGTATCCATATATTTATTAACAGTTACCTTTTTTGAATTTAATTCAGCTTTCCAGTCGGGGGTGAGGGTATCTACCAAAATGAGCCGTGCGTTTTTGGGAGTAGAGTAATTTATGACAACTTCATTGGGGGTATATTTAACAATTTTTATTTGGCCGACCACGTTTCCATTTGAATCTTCTAACCTGGCTCGGTCACGATATTTGGTATTTTGCAAAACAACAATCAGTAGGTGAGGGTTTCAAACCCTCCCAACGGCCCCAAATCAATCAGACATTCCTCGTCACTCGAATCATTGATGGCGATACATTCGAAATACAAACGAGACAAAAAGTGAGACTCATTGGAATTGATACTCCAGAAGTTGGAGAATATTATTATCATAAAGATCGGCGTTGTAATTTGAGGCTAAAGTTGAGTAGCGGGATAAACTTGAAGTTCCCTGATTATTAATATTAGTCTGATAAAAAGAGACGTAATCTTTAAGGGCAAGGGGATCGTAACCCGATATTCCAGGTAGACGGTAGTATACCCAGGTGTTAGCAGGCAAGATAAAGTTTTTCTCGCTCTCGATTCGCCCAAACTCAATATTATTTTTTAGATAGGTCAAAACCTCGGTTTGGGGATAAACGTAACTAGTAGGAACAACGGATGTATATTTCCAGCCAAAGTAAAACAAGTCCGCAATAGTTAACAAACAAAGTAATGGCAAAAGGACTTTTTTCTTACTGAAAATATAAAAAATGGCTATAATCCCCAAAACTAAACCCAATGATGGAATCATATTTCTTATTGAGATTTTTAAGTGTTGTACACCCAAGTCAGTTGAAAACCAGATTTTAAAAATATAGGTAGCAATCAGTTGTATGCCGGCAAGTACAATAATAGGCCAGTGTTTTTTAAGAAAGACATAAAAATTTATTTTAAGGATAAAATCCGCCCACGTGCTGACTAAAACGGCTCCGCTGAAAATATAAATAAACACCATTCTCCCTGCAGCACTGGTTGAAATTAAGGGAATCTGCATTTTGTAAATCCATTCTGAGATGGGATTGGCAAATATTAGGACTAAAGCCACCAAACAAGAAAAAAGAAAGAATCTGGAGATTCCGGAAAGTTGTTTGAAATTAATAATGGCCCAAGCCAACGCAAATAGACCAATTACGCCGATATAAATAGTGGTTTCATGGTAATTAAAAAAGCCCCAGTAGTTACCGGTAACCGGACTTCCGAAAAAGTTAGGGGATAAAAGTGTGGCAATATGTTTTATTGGCAGAAGGCCGTAATTATACTCAATAATATATGTTTCATTAAAACGGATGGAAGCATTCATTTGCTGATAAGTGGGGAGAAGTTGTATACACATTACTCCTGCACTTAACACCTCAATTGCCAGAAATTTGAGCAAAGTAACAATGAACTCTTTTTTCTTGGTACCAAAAAGTTTGAATACGAAATAAGCATTAATCAAAAGAATACTAAAAATAAAAGCCTGAAAATGCCCAGAAGACATAAGCAAAAAGATTAATGGTACGAATAGCAACAAATATAAATTATTTTTCTTTTCAAAATATTTATTAATACAAAGAAGGATTAAAGGCAGCCAAATCATAGCAAAGCCCAAAGTCACAAATTGTGACCAGGTAATAGCAAATGAAGAAAAAGTGTATACCAATGCACCCAAACCAGATGCTTGAGAGGAAAGTCTAAGGCTTTTCAAAAAAAGATACATTGCCAAAACCGCTCCGACGCTCTGGCTAATAATCATTAATTTCCAGCCTGGAATGTCTCCGAAAATGGCCATAAGGGAATTAAATGGATTCAACGCACCGGAATGGAAATTTGCCAATAATGGATATCCAGAATACATATACGGATTC
>LCBU01000024.1 GCA_000997405.1 Candidatus Woesebacteria bacterium GW2011_GWA1_41_7
GAGTTGATGTGTGCTCCCGGAGTCCAGCGCAAAGCAATACCTTTGGAATACTGTTCGTTTTGAGTAATTATCACGGGGAAATGTAAATAGCGCTGGCCCAAGCCGTAGAAAAACGCGATTGCCACAACTATCAGTAAAATTTTGAAATAAAACTCCACACTTTCTTTGATCTTGTCGCGCGGTATCAAAAGATATGCGGTAAGAAAAGGAATCATATACTCAATGCGCCTTGCCCAGTGCAAAAGACCCAACCGAAGTTCTACCGTTTGGGTAATTACGACCCCGGCTATCAAAGAGATAAAAGTTACGGCAAAAAATATGAGAATTGAGCTAAGAATCTTATCTTTCCAAATTTTTTTGAAGTCCAGTATAAACTTGGGAATTAGAATTAGCCCCAAAATAAATATTAATATGTCTTCAAATCGAATTGCTACATATGTACCGGGAATTTTAATCAGAGGGAACTTAGGCAAAAGCGGGACTACTATAAGTACCGCTGCAATCAAATATTTAGATAATTTTTCAGATAGCCTTAAAAGCTTTTGCATACACTTTAAAAACCTCTCTCTTACCCACCACACCCCAAAGAATCATTCTAAGTACCGTTCCCAGCTTAAGAATGCCACGAAGAATGGGAATTTTCCACCCTTTTTCGTGCTTTTTATACATCAATATCAGGTTTTGCAGTTCAAAAATCATTGCTTTCTCACTTCCCGTGGTCACCTGTCCATAGTGAATTATTTTCCACTCAGGTAAATACCAGATTTGCCAGCCTTTTTTTATAAATCTGGTGGCAAGCTCAACTTCCTCAACATAAAGGAAAAAATCTTCATCAAAAATACCCGCCTCTTTCATAGCCTCAGCACGCATCAAAAAGAAAGCCCCTGTCACCCAGTCCTGACGATGTTTGTTTTTAAAATAGCTTCCGCCTTTATAAAAAGGTGACCAAGAATGAAGTGGATGATATGGTCCGATTACTCGATCGACTCCGGGAATGTCATCCAAAAAAGTCATCCAGGCAAAAACCCTAAAAAGGGTGGGGTAATAGCCTCCCGAACCTTGATATGTGATGCCGTCGGGGTTTACCAGAGCGCAACTTGAAATACCTACTTTGGGATGGGCATCCATCCAGGCAACCATTTCTTTAAATATGTTTTTGTCCAACAGTTTTGTATCATCATTTAAAAGTAAGACAAATCTGCCCTTCGCGATCCGCATCCCCATGTTGTTGTTTTCCCCAAATCCGCCATTTTCCTCACGTCTGATTACTTTGATCTCCGGATATTTTTCCTTGGCCAAGCTTCCGATATTCTCAATGGAAGCATTGTCTATAAGAATTATTTCATTTTCAATTCCCGCCAAAGCCGGTTCGAGCGTCCCAAGACAATCCAGTAGAAAATCTTTTTTTGAAGACACTATTATCACCGACAAGTCGGGAATTTTATTCATTTTTCTTCCTCCGTATTAATTTTTCAAAACCGTTATAAAGAATTACAACCATAACCATAGAAACAATAAATATTCCCTCCCGTATAAAAACATTGCTCGGCACCTGACGGATTATTATTTTTGATGCGTAAATTCCTGCAAATAGGTGCTTCCCGTCTGATCCCTTATTATGGTTTGCGCATATTCCGGAGGGTAATTAAGAAGAAGTGTCGGAAGTTTGATATTTAGTAGAGGTGAATAGTCAAATTGCTTTTCATACCAGGCTAAGACCTCAGCCCTGGAGTAATTTGTAAAATATCCGCGTCTTAAGGGTGACTCCAGGTCTGCCGGTTCTTCAGACTTAATGGAATCAGGAGGAGGAACCGGGAAGGAATAACCCGGTAAAGCCAAGTATAGAATCCCGGCTATGCAAAAAATTGCAAAAAAAATGGTTAATATTTTTTTCATACCTCGTTAAGTTATTACCCTTTCTTCACCGATAACCTTTAAAGTATCACCGTCAATAATAATTTCCTCCCCATCTTTTAATAAATATATTTTTCTGCCCGAATATTTCTCTTTTATTTTTGGCAAAAGTTCATCCTCAAAATGAGGGTAAATATCAAAGTCAACAAGCTTCATTGGTTCAATGCCTTCCGCACCACGTTCTCTATCAACAAAATCCCAACCGCAAATTTGAAGCGATTGTCCGGCCACCATAGATCCTGCACTCGAGCCCACATATAAGGCCCCTTTATCCAGAAGACTTTTAATATGGATGTCGAGTTTGCATCTTCTTGCCCAATACATTAAATAACCTGCCATACCCCCGGCGAACCATAAAACATCTTGACCCTCAAGCTCCTTAATAACAGACTGATCCCTATAATTTTCAAGCACGACCGGCTTCACAATAGCCTTTAGTGTATTTACTAATTTCCAGGTTCCATCTTCTTTTGCCTTCCAATATTCCCAATCACTATCCCCGTTTGAGGCTGTGGGGATATAGGCAATTTTTTTATTCTCAAATCCACCCAAGATTTCCCTCAGTTTTTCGATTGTATCTGGCTCACCCGCACTCGAGGCCAAAAAAAGTTTCATACTTATTGAAATAATCTCGCCCGCCCTAGGATGTAATGGGGATTTTTGTTTTTCCTCTCGCCGATTTCTTTAGCGGGAACGCCACCGACGATTATGAATTCGGGAACATCTTTAGTAACTACCGCACCAGCTGCTACAACCGCACCTTTACCGATTTTTACTCCGGGGAGGATCGTTACTCTGGGGCCGATAAAAACATAATCCCCGACTTCCACTGAATCGGACTTGGCCGAAAAATCTTCGCTTTCCAAATCATGTTCAGAGTTATAAATCATCACAGATGAAGCTATATCCGTATGGTTGCCGATGGTAAGCGGCGCCCTACCGTCCAAAAAAGCATGATCACCGATTATCGTATCCTCGCCAATCGAAACCCCGGACGGATCAAAAAAATTTGCCCACATGTGAACTGTCGAGCCCTTTCCGATTTTGACACCGGAAAGCCTATATATACACTTTCTAAAAAGGTGTGAGGGAACATGGGAAACCCACCTCAAGGTCATTAATTCAAAATCAAGAATCATACTGCCAATCCTGTTGAGAATTTTAGATAACACTTCACCCGTTGATAATCCTTTTCCGTTTTTATCTTTAAACATTTGTAATTACTTCTAATGTTTTTCTGGCCGTTTTCTCCCAGGAAAACTCTTTGACTCTTTTTAAACCTGCCTCTCGCATACTATTATACTTCGTAACGGGAGCTAAAATCACCTGCCTGATGCCTGCTGCTATACTTCCGGAGTCACCGGGATCTACTAGTATTCCGGCATCACCGACAACCTCGGGTAAGCTTCCGGCATTCGACACAACAACCGGAACGCCACAAGCCATGGCATTTAGAACATCAAGTCCGAACCCTTCCCAAAAAGACGGTAAAACAAATACTTTTGCGCCTGCAATTAGTCCGGGTTTATCTTCCTCAGGCACGAAATCGGTAAAAATAACGTCTTTCTGGAGTCCCAACTTTTTGATTTTTTCAAAAACAGATTCATACATCCAGCCCTTTTTCCCGGCAATAACCAGTTTTAAATTAGAATTTGGAAATTCCGAATTAGAAATCACTTTCTTATACGCAGTTATAAGGCCTTCAATATTTTTGCTGGGCTTGAGAGTACCCAAATATAACACATAGTCCGTAACTATGGAGTACCGACCACGGACACGTCGCACATCCTTTGAGGAAACCTCTGAATTGAACTTCTCTTTGTCATAAGCTAGTGGTGTAACGTAAATTTTGCCTTTAGCGAAGGGGTAGTGTCGTACAATATCGTTTTTTGTACTATTTGATATCGCAAAGACCGCTTTTGATACAAAAATGCTAATGGCACTCCATATTTTCAACTGCCAGAAGTCCTTTTTTCGAAATTGCCCCGAAAATTCGAGATATCCCAGGTCCATAATTGAACAGAACTTGGGCATGGGGGTTAATGGTGGCAGATAGTGGCTTGGAGAGAAGAAGACATCACATACTTTACTGTTCGTAAATAAGCTCGGCATGAGTTTAGTGAGTATCCAAGCTCCTCCACCCTTGATCACTCTGTATTCAAAAAATTTGGTTGCCTTGGGAAGGTCCTCTCTGGGTTCGTTTTTAAGAAAAACTATAAGTTTATGATTATTTTTCCATTCGTCTTGTAGTTTCCAGAGATTCCAAAGCAGTTCAAAGGCGTATGTATTAACGCCAACCCGCTTTTCAATATTGGCTTCGTTCCCGTCAATGCCGATAATCATCTTTATTTGTAATTTTTAGCCTCATTATAGACATCCAACGTCATTTTAGCTGTTTTTTCCCAGGAAAAGTCCTTAACCCTTCTTGTTCCTTTTTCCGTAAGAGCTTTCGCCCCCCTTACTATTCTGGCAATACCTTCGGCAATGGAATTGGTGGAGTTGGGATCTACAAACTCTGCAGCATCTCCTGCAACTTCCGGCATGGAGCCGACTCCCGAGGTAACTACCGGCACACCACAGGCAAACGCATCAAGAATGGGAATTCCATAACCTTCATAAAGCGAAGCAAATACAAGACCTCTTGAACCGCTTAGGAGCGCCTCAAGGTCATCCTGTGGAACATGTCCCAGAATTCTGACATTTCTTTCCGGTTCAATTTTTACGTTTGCCGGACGCCCTACCAAAATCAGTTTCAATTCTTTTCCTGCGGTAGCCAGATGAAATGCTGATATAATCCGCTTTGTATTTTTTAATTGAGTGACACCTATTGATATCAAATAGTCTTCCCTGATTTGATATTTCTTTTTAACCTCTGCAATTTTCTCGTCATTTGCTCTTTTTAAGGTAGGCGCTTCGGGAATTACCCTGATAATCTCTTCATTAAAGCCAAGGCTTGTCAGATCGTATTTCGTCGAGGTTGAAGGAACTATTATTCTTTTTGACTCTTTTTTAACCCAACGAAGCTTTCCCCTATGAGTATCCAAAACTTTCGGATGAACCAACTTGGGAAACTTAAGTGGGTATAAATCATGAACCGTAGTTACTTTAAAAGCGCTGCTGGGAGGCTCGGTCCAGTCGGATGAATGAAATACATCAACGGGACCAATCAATTTTTCAATAGGAAGCATGTGTAATTTATTCCAAAGAATGTCGCAGGCAGTAGGAGGAATAGGAAAAATCCTGGAGTCGGGAAACACCTTTAAAATCTCCTGACGCCTTCTGAGAGCCCCGCCAAAGAGCACATATTCATTTTCCCGATCAATCATGAGGAGCGATTCCGCAAGCTTTCTCGTGTAAATCGAAACTCCGGTTCCGTAGACGATTTGACTGATATCAATTGCAATTTTCATAATAGATTTTTAAGGTGTTACTTAATATATTTCCAAAACTCAACACCGTTTAAATTGACTTCCTGAACCTTATTATAACCTAATTTCTCAATTTTAAGCCTGGCAAGATCTCCCTGGTCGAACACTTCCCAAACATATCTCGACAACCAAACGTTTGAAACATTTCCCTTGAATTCACTAAAATAAACTATCTGTTTACCTTTTCCATAATAGATAAGTGCCTCTTTCTGTGAATTGGCAGGGTAAACTACCGTGCTTTCTCCAATAACCTCAGCAATTCCCCTCCAGTTTTCCCTTTTAAATCTGGTATCAAAAAGATAAATCAAAGATGAAGAAATATTGATCAAAATGACGGCCGATAAAAACAGTAAATAGAATTTTCCTGAAAGTGAACTTATTCCGCGAGCTGCCAAAATGTATAACGCAGGCAGGCAGAATATAAACCTAAAATAGTAAAGCACGGGTATTTTTACGCTGATCAATACTCCCAGCAAAACCGGAATAAAGAGCCACCCTAATATAAGCTTTGAGGAATTCTTCTTTAAAGGCCGTCCCGCTGTCAGAAGGTATGAATAGAGAAGGACAGAGACAATTGAAATTCCGGCGTAAATAATTTTATTATCAAAGCTGATTCTTCCTAAAATAAATTTAACCGGAATTAGTCCCAAGTTTTTCCAGGACAGTACCCCTAAAATATTCCACCAATTGCCTCCTTCCACTCCCAACCCGCCTGAAATTTGTTTTAAAAAAATAGGCGACCACAGCGCAAATACTAAAACAGCCGGGATAAAACCAAGTAGCACCTTCTTCCGCTCCTCCCTGCCAAAAATCAAAAACAAAGGAACAACCAAGAGTGCCACATAATCGGTCATTCCAAGTATCGGAATCAGAATTGAAAAAAGAAGCCAACGCTTTTCCAAAAATAGATAAAAAAGTGCAGTCACCAAAAGCACAACTAGTGAATACATCCTGGCCTCCTGTGAGTAATAGATCAGAAGTCCTGAAGTTGCCGCAAGTACCGAGGCAATCCCGGCGGTTTTTACATCAAATACTTTTTTGGCTATCAGATAAATAAAATATATTGTCAAAACGCCAAAAATAACCGAGGGAATTCTCAGAGAAATTTCCGACAGCCCAAAAATACTTCCCCACCCCTTCATCAAAAGGTAGTAAAGAGGCGGATGAAAATCTCCCGGCATAAACCCGGTAAAAAAATCGGCCAATGACATTTTAGAAGCCAAAGAAGTAGTTGCTTCATCAAGCCAGAGGGATTGATTAAGTGAAATAAGTCTTAAAAATAAAGTTAAAAGTAAAATCGGAAAGATAATTAATTGCATTATTTTGCACCCTTGCCTGAGAACATGTACTGCAAAATACCAATTAAAATTCCAAAGTCGTAAACAACCTTAAATATCAAAAATCGTAATTCACCGCTTTTGATGCTCTTATATAAGCCAATTAGTATCGAAAATGGCAAAAGAACTCTAAAAAGTGCAACAAAATAACCGATAAACCCCATTTTATATTTTCTTTTTCCAACCCATTTAGCATGCCTGAAAATTTCTCCCAAACTTGAAGGATTCTTGTGGTAAAAAATAGCTCCCGGGGCACTTGTCGCTTCATAGCCCAGTTTTTCCCAGAGTGACCAGTCGTCGTTATATCCACCCGGCGTAAAGCCGGCAACTTTCTCAAATTCGCTTTTGAGAATTGCCCGAAAAACCGGCTGTTTATCGGGATAATTTTTAGGATGCCGATGTTTTTCCTCCCACCCTTCATTTATATTCCAACACCTTGCCCAGGAATTATCCCAATTGGACACGACTTCTTCCTTACTGAATGTTCCTTTTGAAAAATTATTACGGATTGGTTGGGTTAGTTTGTCCAAAAAATTCTTGTCAAAAGTCATGTCCGCGTCGACGAAAACCAAAATTTCTCCCTTTGCAGATTTTGCTCCCAAATTTCTCGCCGCTCCGGCCCCCACGTGCTTCGCACGCAATTTTCGAATTTCGAATTTCGAATTTCGAATTTCCGATAATAACTGCCAGGTGTTATCGGTTGATCCGTCATCTACCACAATAATTTCAAAATCGGTTAGTGTTTGAAATCTCAGAGATTCAATACAATCAGTTAATACTTTTTCTTCATTGTATGTAGGAATTATTACTGTGATCATTTCCTTAATTTATTAAATAACTCTTCGTATTTCTTTGATATTTCATCCCAGGAAAACTTTTCTGCCTGTGCCCTGGGTTTTTCTTCCCAGTTTTGATCCAATGCTTTTTCGATTGCCTTGGCATACGCTTTTGTATCGGTAGGGTCAACCAAAACCCCGGCATCCCCGACAATATATTTTCTTACCGGATCATCCGTGGCAACAACCGGCAAGTTCGATGCCATTGCCTCAACCAAAACATTTCCAAAAGATTCGGAAGATCTGGAAGGCAAGGTAAAAATATCGGCAGCGCGATAAACTTCCGGCATTTGGGTAAAAGGCACGGACAAAAGTTTAAATCTGCCCTCGCCTAAAACTTTTTCACCGTATCTTTGAAGCTCTCCCTTTAGTTCTCCCCCGCCCCCGACCATCAAAAGCGATACGTTGGCCAGTTTGGCAACGGCTTTTATTGCCAAATCCATTCTTTTTTGGGGTGTAAAAGCGCCTCCGCAAAGTACAACCGGGGTTTTTAGTCCGGTCTTAAATGCTTTTCCTTTCGGCTTAAATTTCCCGAGATCTACGCCGTTTGGAATATTTAAAACACGCACATGGGGGTTAACACTTTTTGCCCAATCGGAAGCCCGTTTGGATAATGCAACAAAGGCATCGGGGAATGTAAAAAGATTAACCTTGTCGTCCCAACCCATACCGGACTGCCCCGAAACAACCATCTTGGCACCGCTCAGCCAGCAGATTATTCTTGTTATGACTACCTGCAATCTCCCGTTTGTCGGAATGATTATTTCATACTTACCTTTTAAGAGGTTAAGATAATTTACATTAGCGACCACGTCAACTTTATTGCGATTGGAAAGTCTTTTGGACAGTTCAAAAACAAATGTCTCGGCACCTCTGGCAACCCTATTCTGGTATTTATTCAAAATCGCTATTTTCATCACGTTAGAGAAAGAAAACGTTTTAACCTATTTTTTAAATATCTTCTTCCCATACCCGATTTTAAATACTTTTCTCTAGCAAATCCATCAAGCTTGTTAAGACAAGCTTCATAATATATCAATTCAAATGGACCTCTACCTTTTGTGTAAGTGGATTTGTCATTTTGATGCTCAATAAAACGTTTTCGTAGATTATTTGTACAACCAATGTACCATTTACTAGACTTTAGACTTCTCAAAACGTAAACGTATTGGTATTTGAGTTCTCTAACGTGATACATACTGTTTACCACTTAGTTTATAATTTTCCGTCACAAATTCATAAACTTTTTCGGGTTTATATGCCGACAAACCAAAATCCGTATAGGGATTAAAAATAATCAACTTGGGTGGGTTTTGCCTTAGTCCGTCAATCATTTCCTCCTGTATTCCGGGAGCTTCCATGTACCACGATAGCTGAGGAACCCAAGGGTCTGTGGAGGGAATGGTATCTGTAAGCGCATAAAGATTATCCCACCAGTTCATAACAAATATTCTCTCCCCCGGATCGACGTTGTATTTTATATACAAAGCCACCTCTTTTACGTCTGTTTCATAAAATCTGGTTCCCTCTCCGACATTTCTTATGAAAAATCCGCCAAAGAGGCCAAGGCAACCCACTATATATAAAGTTGTAAAAATCTTTATCGGCAGATTCTTCCAAATTTTATTTGTGAAAAATCCGGCACTGGCAATTGCCAAAAAGGGAACCGCGGGCTGAAAGTGAAAAAACTCAAACCTGGGATATGCCCCAAGGCTTCCCGCAATGGCCCACAATAGTAGATTAATGGTTGACGACTTACCAAATTCTAATTTGGTCAAGCTTTGCTTATGATTCAATAATAAGGGCAAGAAAATCAAAAACGGAAAAGCCGCGACTG
>LCBU01000025.1 GCA_000997405.1 Candidatus Woesebacteria bacterium GW2011_GWA1_41_7
ATACCCTTCCTCTGTCCTAAATGTGGTGATTTCGTGCGGATGTACTTCGTCCTCCGGGTTATCTGTAAAAACCGTTCCAAACTGGTTATTGTAAAGCCCACCGGGGATAACTTTTAATATTTCTTCCGGTGTGGCGTTTGTGGTGAAGTCCCAATCGTTTGTAATCCTGCCCATGATTGTATCCCGGACAGCACCTCCGACAATATAAATTTCGTATCCGGCCTTAGTAAATTTTTCCAAAATCTCATGGACAGACTCCGGTAGTTGGGGTTTGATATTCATACTGATATGATTATACTTTAAATCGAATTATGAATCATGGATCAAGAACTAAGGAGAATTACAAAAAACGTTGGGAAATCCTTCATACACCCCAAGTGTCAACACTTGAGTCCCTGATAAAAATTCTTCTAAAAAACCGTGGCATTAAAAAAGAAAGCGAAAAGAAAGCGTTTTTAGAACCAAAAGATCCGATGAATATCGGATTAAAGGAATTGGGTATTGATAAGGAATCTTTGGAAAAGGCGATAAGTCGAATTGATAAGGCGAGAAAGAAAGGTGAACACATTATCATATATGGGGATTATGACGCAGACGGAATTACGGGAACAGCCACACTCTGGGAAACTCTGCATGATATAGGAGTTTTTGTATTACCACACATTCCGGAAAGATTTTCGGAGGGATATGGCCTTAATTTGGAAAGTGTCAAAAAACTAAAAGAGAACGACCCCGATCTTTCTCTTATTATCACAGTTGACCACGGAATCACGGCCGGCAATAAAGTTAATGAGGTTAAAAAGATGGGTATCGATATGATCATTACCGATCATCATCAAAAAGGGAAAATTCCACCCGAGCCGTTAGCACTTATATATACAACAAAAATTAGTGGCTCGGCTTTAGCCTGGTTTTTTTCCAGAGAAATTCTCAAAAAGTTAAAGGTCAAGGATTTTGAGTCACGAATCAGAGAGAGGCTCCAAATGGCTGCTATAGGAACAATTGCAGATCAACTTCAGCTTATAGATATAAACCGGTCAATAGTGAAATATGGCCTTCCGGAATTGAATAAAACCAAAAGACCGGGTCTGATTGGTCTTTTTGCGGAATCGGGGATTTCGGAGATCGGCCCCTATGAAGTCGGTTTTATAATTGCTCCCAGAATAAATTCTATGGGCAGACTTAGACATGGATTGGAATCATTAAGACTTTTGTGTACAAAAGACAAAGTTCGTGGGATACAAATTGCCAATACCATTGGTAAAGTGAATCTCGAAAGGCAAAAAATAGTTGATGAAGTCGTGGTACACGCCCTTTCCGTAACTCAAGAGGACCCGCCTAAAGTTATAGTCTTGGCAGATGAAAAATATCATGAGGGGGTAATAGGCCTTGCCGCGGCCAGGCTTGTAGAAAAGTTCTATAGACCCGCCATTGTAATTTCCAAAAAAGGGAATGTGGCAAAA
The DNA here is from genome assembly GCA_000997405.1 of Candidatus Woesebacteria bacterium GW2011_GWA1_41_7. GTDB lineage: Bacteria > Patescibacteriota > Microgenomatia > UBA8517 > UBA8517 > UBA8517. The sequence goes on from LCBU01000025.1 coordinate 1,464, forward strand.
GCATCAGCAAGGTCGATAACAGGATTTAATATTATAGAGACAATCAGAAAGCTCGACAAATATTATATAGAAGGCGGCGGTCATCCAATGGCAGCAGGTTTTTCAATAAAGTCCGAAAATATCGAAATATTTACTAAAGAAATAAATAAGTTGGCCAATGAAACATTGACCGATGAGATTTTACAGAAACGTCTACGTATTGATTGCCAGATAAACTTGGAAATAATTAATTCCGATTTAATGAAAGAAATTCTGGTGTTTGAACCTACAGGGTTAGGTAATCCCGAGCCGGTATTTCTGACTCCCGGTGTAGAAATTCTGAGTGCCGGCGTTGTCGGTAGGGACAAGAAACATCTGAAACTCAAAGTAAAGGATGGTGAGTATATTTTTGATTCAATATATTTTGGTGGAGGAGAAATTTACTCAGAATTAAATTCCGGCACAGTGGTTGATATAGTTTACTCAGTTGGGGAGAACGTTTGGAACGGAAAAAGCTCCATTCAGTTAAAAATAAAGGACTTAAGGAAAGTGAGTTAATCGATTTGTTGTGGATAAATTACAATTTCACCGTCAGGTTTTTCTTTCAGGATATTTATTTTCCCGGAATTTATTCCTGTGGCTACGGTCTCTACCCTAAACGTGGCAAAAGACCCCTTTTCTTGAGCCTTTGCGGCCATCTCCTTAGCAACTACATGTGCCTTTTCAAGCAACTTTTGTTCATTATCCATAACAAGTGCTATTTTACAATAAATTCGCGGCTACTTGTCAAGAAAGTGTTTTGAAATTACAATTGAGAAAGCAATGGAAAGAAATCTGATTGCCGAAACAGTGGATAAAGTTGACGAAGAAGTTCGTCTCTTGGGTTGGGTTAATACAATCCGTGATCACGGAAAGATTACCTTTATTGATTTAAGGGACAGATCCGGAATGGTTCAGTGTGTCGGAACGAATCTTGAGCACGTTTCCCCGGAATCCGTGGTTGAGATAATCGGAACCGTTTCCGGGCGTCCTGAGAATTTGGTTAATTCCAAAATTAAAACCGGTAGCATCGAAATTCAAATCAAATCCTTGAAAGTTCTAAGTAAGGCAGCCGAATTACCCTTTGATATGGGAACGGAAGACTTAAATCTTGACCTACCAACACTATTGGATTATAGAGCGCTTACCCTTAGACACAAGAAACAGCAGGCTATATTTAAAGTTCAGGCGGAAATAATTAATGCCTTTAGGCAAGCACTTCTTAAAAGGGATTTTGTGGAATTTCAGGCTCCGTCAATTATATCTTCGGTTCCTGAAGGTGGCGCGGAAGTTTTTAAAGTAAAATATTTTGATCACGAAGCGTATCTTTCTCAAAGTCCACAGCTCTATAAATCATTATTGGTCGGAATTTTTGAACGTGTTTTTAGCGTAAACCAAATATTCAGGGCAGAGCCATCAGTTACCACAAGGCATCTGACTGAGGCGACAAGTTTGGATGTCGAGTTCGGGTTTATAGAATCGTGGACCGATGTTTTGGAAATGGAGGAATATGTTATTCGCTATATATTTTCCGAAGTTGAAAAGAATTGCCGGGAAGAATTGGACCTTTTTAATGCCACATTACCGAAGATTTCAGACAATATTCCCACATTAAAATTAAAAGAGGCTCAAGAAATTATTTTCCAAAGAACAGGTAGAGATGTTCGTCAGGAAAAAGATTTGGCTCCGGAAGACGAACGCGAAATGTGTAAATGGTCTTTAGAAGAAAAGGGTAGTGATTTGGTATTTATTTCTCATTTTGCAACAAAGAAGAAACCTTTCTATGTTTTACCGGACCCGGAGGACCCAACATATGCATTTTCGGTTGACCTTTTAGGTCGGGGTGTCGAATGGTCAAGCGGAGGGCAGAGGCTTAACGATTATGAGACTATTTTAAAACACTTAGATGAGTGGGGATTAAAGCAGAAAGATGTTGAGCTATATCTCCAGTCTTTTAAATATGGCGTTCCACCTCTTGGGGGGTTTGCGCTCGGTGCGGAGCGTATGACCATGCACATATTGGGTCTTAAAAATGTTAGAGAGGCATCACTTTTCCCCAGAGATATGGAAAGGATAGATCTTCGATTATCCAGATGAAGTTTATAATTAACAAGAAAGATTACTTATTTTTTGTGATGGTGGCTTTTGTTTTTATTTCGACAACGGCACTATCGCTAAATAAAAATCTGCAGAATAGTGTAAAAAGTTTCCCATCTCAAGTCTTTATATCAAAAGACTTTCCCGAAAACCCGGTCTTGAAAAGTGAGCTTTCTACGTTTTCGGAAAGTAATGTTTTTCCAATTCTCTCAGCCCAGGGTGCAATTGCGGTTGATTTAAATTCGGGAGTTAATCTTTATGAAAAAAATCCGGACGCGACACTTCTTCCCGCTTCGACAACAAAAATAGTAACGGCACTCGTTGCCCTTGATACATATTCACTTGATCAGGTACTAACCGTTCCGTATGGAATAAATGTGGATGGACAAAAAATGGGACTTTATATCGGTGAGCAAATGAGGGTTGAAGATCTCCTATATGGACTTCTGGTGTATTCCGCGAATGATGCCGCAATGGCTTTGGCAATCAATTTTCCCGGTGGATACGAATCTTTTATAGCAGCAATGAATGAAAAAGCCACAAATCTTTCTATGACAAATTCCCATTTTGAAAACCCCGTGGGCTTAGACGGCGCAAACCAGAGAACAACCGTCAAGGATTTACTGCGTGCTTCTGAAGTTGCAATGAAAAATCCTCAATTTGCAAAGTTTGTTGGTACTAAATATGTTTCGTTGACCGATGCAGGAGGCGGTAAAAAGTATAATCTAAAAAATTTGAATATCCTTTTAGATGAAGTGCCGGGAGTGATGGGAGTGAAAACGGGTTGGACCGAAAACGCCCGCGAGAATTTAGTTACTTATATTGAGCGTGACGGTAAAAAAATAATTGTGGTGATTTTGGGAAGCCAAGACAGATTTGGTGAAACCAAAGAACTTATTGATTGGATTTTTGCCAGTTACGAATGGCAAGAAGTGAAGGTACCCATGCCCGTTGTAGGTAAAAAATAAAACCTATTGCTGTGTATTTGTCGGGTAATAATCAGCAGTAATGGCAGGGAGATAGGCAGTAAACCCGTTGTCACCCTCAAAAACATAAATCGGTTGGTAATATTCCGTGATAGCATCCGGATCAAAGTACGCCAGATATACATTCCTGATTTTAATATTGCTGCCGTCCTTATTTAAACCATAACTTGCAATAAATGCTTGGCCGCTTTGCAGTTCCGTAAACGCTTCAGCTGGTGTTTTAATCGGATATGTTGAATATTGAGACTCATCGACACTACGGTAGTGATATTCGGATGCGATAATCTCTTGCCCGTCGCTCCTGGCTCCACTCACTATTGCCCACACATTTGCCTGATTGGGGTTACCCGTAACGGCAGGTATTTCGTCATAATTTTTTCTGAATAAATTAACTTTCACAAAATTGGCTTCGGAGAGTGACATAGCACTTTTCAACTGTCCGTCTGATATCTTTAAAAAGTCATGGGTTACAGATCCGGTCAAGTCGTCCGGAAGAAGCCCCGCTTCCATAAGAAAAGATTTGTAACCGGATGCCGCAACTTCCGCCACAGGTGGTCTAAAATCAATGGGAGAGCTATCGGTTACCAGATCGTAACTAACCGAGAATGTGCCGGTAACAATATTTATTTGTAAATAAGTAGGGAAATTGGGGTTTTTGAATTTGTAAATAGTGTCGGAAATTTGTTGAATATCGGCACTGTAGCCCAATGCTGCAGCTTTGCTTTTGGCAGTGTCAAGGGAAAGCAGGTTGGCGTTTGTTTTGGGCATAAAAAATACTTTTGCTTGTGTAGAGATGTTGGTAGGGAGGTCCCCTTCAGCAGTTTCCAAAGTATAAGTAGGCTTAGCCGTTATTCCGTTTTCCGGAAAGGGAATTGCAGACAACCTTCCGTATTTAACGGTCGGTGCCGGTGGCGGGGACGGAAACAGTTTTTTATAAATTTTTATACCCGTATCGAGAAATATTCTTCCCACCATCAAAAAAAGTATCAGAAATATACCGTAGCGGATTATTTTTCTTGACGTGATAGAAATGTTGGTTAAGGAAGACATTCTTTTACTCTCTCTAGTATATCGTTAGCAAGCTTCCCGTTCAATGTACTTTCTAAGAGGTAGCCTTGAGAGTGCTCCGAAGGCGCCATTTACGGCAACTTATAGCACCATATGGGAATGTGTTGTAAAATTCGATTATGAACCCAAAAGTCCGTACTCGTTTTGCCCCCAGCCCAACAGGCTCGATGCATATTGGAAACCTAAGGACAGCATTTTACGCCTATGCTTTGGCTAAAAACAAAGGCGGCGAGTTTATTTTGAGAATTGAAGATACGGATAAAAAGCGCGAGGTTGAAGGCGGTATAGAAGAAATAAAGAACCTACTGAAAGTCTTTGACCTGAATTGGGATGAGTTTTATATTCAGTCGGAAAGATTGGATTTATATAAGAAAGCAGCGGAAAAGATGGTTGATGAAGACAATGCTTTTTATTGCCAGTGCGAAGCTAAGAATGCGAAAGAGGATGGTTTTTCCGATACTCTCCGTGATCCATGCAGGGATAAAGGCCTAACCTCAGGCGCAATAAAATTGAAGGTTCCTGATGGCGAAACAGTATCTTTTAAAGACTTTGTGCTCAGAGAGACGGTTGAGTGGAATACTGACGTAGTTTTTGACGCAACACTTCTCAAGTCCGACGGTTATCCAACCTACCATCTGGCAGTGGTGGTTGATGATCACGATATGAAAATCTCTCACATATTGAGAGGGCACGACTGGTTACCCTCGACCCCGTTCCCGAGGTTGGGCATCTCACTGATATTTTGGATCCGGAGGGAGGAAAGCTTTCAAAAAGAAAAGGTAGCACTTCAGTCAGGGGACTTCTAAATGACGGATATCTTCCCGAGGCACTTTTTAATTTTGTGATTTTATGCGGCTGGGCTCCAAAAAATAACAGAGAGCTTTATTCGTTGAAAGATTTTGTTGAAGCTTTTGAAGCTGATGGTTTTCAGAAATCAAACCCCGTGTTTAACCGTGAGAAGTTGGACTGGTTTAATGGCGAATACATAAGAAAACTTTCAGATGAGGAACTTTGCGCTAAATTCGAAATTTTGAATTCCAAATTCACAGAAGTGGACAAAAATACAAAACTCCAAATTACAAAGTTAATTAAAGACAGGATCAAAAAGATTACCGATTTGGAAACGTTTGCGGGATTTTTCTGGAAAACACCTGAAGTCGACATAAATCTTTTTGGCGAAAATTATAAAAAACACCTCCCCGATGCTTTACAAGTAATTGAAGGCATTAACGATTGGAATTTGGAAAATTTGAATGAGAAACTCATGTCAAATATAAAAGAAAAAGAGTATAAAACGGGAGATTTCTTCATGGATCTTCGGATTGCCATAACCGGAACTAAATTTACCCCGCCCGTCAATGATTCGATGATACTATTGGGAAAGGAGGAAGTGGTGAATAGATTAAAAAAAGTAACCCCCTAGCCGGATATGACACAACCTGCCAAAGAAACATACCAAAAGTATACCCAGGAAAAATACACTTCTGAGTTTCTCCGTAACAAACTTAAACTAAAGAGCTTGGAAACAAAAACTAGTCTTTTTGAAAAATATCCTCACGTCAAAAAGTTTTTAGATGAAAAGGGTCTTGATCTTGATAAGATCCGCAAACATTCCGCAAAAGTTATTACAACCGGGGCGTTAACCGGAACTTTACTTTTTGCAGTACCAACCCCTTCCAGAAATTTGCCCGTCATTTCCTCCATTGTTAAAAATATTACAGATTTTAACAGTGAATCTTCAAAGCCGATTAATCAGGAAAAGTTACTCACAAATCTTAGGGAAATTTTGCCGGATAATGTAGGACCCTTAACAAGGTCTCAGGAAAAGCAGATCGAAAAGGTTATTAATGACGTAATCGGTGTTAACACAAAAGCAACGTTGGAAGGCGAACACTTAAACACAACTTATGGGTTTATAGGACTCGAGCAACATCTGGCGCGCTACCCGGGAGATAATGTTACCTATATGGCGCCTGGCCGCGGAGCTTGGGGATATTTTGCCGGTTCCAAGTCTAACTTGACAGAGGAAGCTATCGAAAGAGAAAAATGGTATGTCGCCGTACAAACACTTTACCTGCCCGACTGGGAGGAAAGACTTTCCTATGTCAAAGATTGGTATAAATACAGGAAGGTGCTTGTGGTAAATACAGCAAACGGAAATGCGGTTATTGCAGACATTGCGGAGGCAGGCCCGGCAGCTTGGACCGGAAAACAATTTGGTGGAAGTCCTGAGGTTATGAACTCACTGGGTGGATCCAGATATACAAAAGGTGCGGTGGTGATGTTTTTTGTTGATGATCCCAAAAACAAAGTTCCTTTAGGGCCTATTCAATATAACAATATCGATTTAAAAGGAGTTACAATGGTTGAAGTATGAGCAAATTATTTTTTGACAACATAATCATGTTTGAAGAAGTGGACAAAGCCATAAAAAATGTTGCGTCTTCGACGGAGGAACTCAATGAACTTAGAGATATAGTAGATGGTATAGTAAATCACAAAGTTGTTGAAAAAGTGCTGGATAAATTACCCAAAGAACATCATGAGGGATTTTTGGCACTTTTCCATAAATGTCCCCATGACGAAGTAACAATTTTTGAATATATAAATCAAAAATCCGGCAGGGATATCAGAGAAGAATTGGAAAACGATCTAAAAAGCATATCTTCCGATATTCTTCACGAGTTATCTCCGAAGGATGAAGTTTCCGAAGAAACCGGTGTATCTAAAAAATAATGGATAATCATTATGGTGGGGTTATTTGGACAAACCACGCTCTTGAAAGACTCCGTGATCGGGGAATAAAGCAAGGAGATGCATGGGCAACTTGGAGCAGTCCCCAGTCCTCAAGAAAAGGTAATTCCGGGAGCTGGGTTTACTATCGAGTTTACGGTAGTACAAGAATCGAAGTTGTGGCCAAGAAAAACGAAAAAGGGGAATGGTTAATTCTTTCCGTGTGGTCAAAGCCGGTATACGAGAATGAAAAAGGGCGGGAATCTTTCTGGAAATCTATATTTAAAAAATTATTCTTCTAACTATTGCCCCGGAGCCTAATTTGGAATAGAATTCGTAATCGCGATGAAGAAAATACTTAAACGTCTGTCGGTTGCAAAAAAGAAAATGGGCAAGTGGTTCTGGGTTCTTGCTGCCGTGCCGCTTTTGGCTATTTTGGCCTTCATTCTGACTCGAGGTAATAAGCCAAGTGGAATTAGTGTGGTTGTTCAAAAAGGCCCCGTAGTCGAAGAGTTGGTTTTATCCGGCCAGGTTAAGGCAGTTAGGCACGCAATTTTATACTTCCCTACCTCTGGGAAAATTTCTTGGGTGGGTGTCAAAGAAGGCGATAAGGTCAACCGGGGGCAGGGGCTCGTGTCGCTTGATAAAACAATATTGAATTCCGCGTATCAGCAGGCATTAAATACATACAGAAACTATCAGGCTTCTGCTGAAAACGTACTAGATAGTGTTAAAGATCATTCGGGCGATGAAACTTATTCTCAGAAAGCTGTCAGAACTTCGGCAGAAGTTGCCCGTGACAATGCATATGATGCAGTTACAGCTTCGCTATACAACCTTAGAAATGCCACAATTGCGGCACCTTTTTCCGGAGTGGTGACGTCCTTGCCAAATCCAAATCCCGGGATAAATGTAATGGTTACGGAGCCTCAAGTAGAACTAATTGACCCGGCAAGGCAAACTGTAGTAATAACATTGGATTCGTTTGACAAAAACTTTTCCGGAAAAGTCTCATTTATCAGTTTTACGCCCAAAAGCGGAGAATCGGGTACGGTCTATGAAGTAAAAGTAGACTTCTCTGGGATTAAGGATTTGAAAGAGTCTCTTAGGGTCGGGATGACGGGAGATGCTAAATTTATACTTTCTCAGAGTGAAAATACACTTTATGTTCCCTCAAGGTTTGTAAATGCCGACAAAGACGGAAAGTATGTCTATCTGGGAAGCAAAGAAAACAAGGTTTACATAAAAACCGGGGTAGAAGGTGAGGAAAATATTGAAATTCTTGAAGGGGTCAGCGAGGGTGACGTGTTATATGATTAAGTTACAAAATGTCAGCAAAATTTATCAACTTGGTGAGGATAAGGTAGAAGCGGTAAATAAAGTCTCACTTCATATCAAGGCGGGGGAATATTGTGGAATACTCGGATCTTCCGGTTCCGGGAAATCTACATTAATGTATCTGATAGGACTTTTGGATAGGCCCAGTTCCGGCAAAATCATAATTAATGGTGACGATGTTTCAAAACTCTCCGACGTGGAATTGTCTAAAGTTAGGAATCACAAAATAGGTTTTGTATTTCAATCATTCAATTTAATTAGCCGCTTTACGGTTTTGGAAAATGTTCTGATGCCGACAAAGTACACAAAAGGGAAATTGGATTTTGATGTGCATAAAAAAGCGGAAGAACTTTTGAAAAAATTCGGCATTTATGAAAGACGTAACTTTTTTCCGAATAAAATCTCAGGTGGACAGCAGCAAAGGGTGGCAATTGCCCGTGCTCTGATAATGAATCCAAGCGTTATTATTGCCGATGAACCAACCGGAAACCTTGATACGAAAACCGGTAATGAAATTATAAAATTGCTTGAAAGCCTAAATAAAGAGTTGGGCGTCACTGTTATTATTGTCACTCATGAGAAAGATATTGCCGATAGGACCAATAGAAGAATTTATATGAAATTATATACAGGGACAGTTTGAAAACTTGGGGGCAAACTTGGTTATGGTGATGCCGGGGAGTGGCTTTAACAGCAGTAGCGGATTTGGTGCAGGGTTGGTTGGTGGTGTGGAATTTGACGAAAAGGACGCGAGTAGTGTTTCAAGAGTCGCCGGTGTGGAATATACGGTTCCTTTGTATATGAGTACCGTAAAAGCAGAGGCCGGAGGAAACGAGACGACAGCTTATCTTTTTGGGGTAAACGAAGATTATTTTAATCTGATGAATGAGGAAGCAGAATTTGGTGAACTTTTTACAAAATCAGATGTTTCATCTAAAGCAAAAGTTGCGGTTATCGGTAGTAAAGTAGCCGAGGAACTATATGGAGATGACGAGAATGCGATTGGTAAAACCGTAAGATTTGAAGGAATGAGAATAAAAGTTATCGGAGTAGTAGCCAATACCGGAGACAGTCAACACGATACTTCGATAGTAATTCCCTACAAAACCACCTTCGGAAGTGTTAATCCGGATAAGACATTTTGGGCAATTTATGTAGGTGTTTCATCAAAGGAAGATATAGAAAGTGTAAAAGAAGAAATTAAAAGTGTACTTAGTAAGCGATACAGCGAGGATGATTTTTCAATCACCGAGCAAACTGAAATTCTTTCCATGATAAATCAGATTTTCGACATACTTAATATAGTTCTGGTAGCAATAGGGTCGATCTCTTTGGTGGTTGGTGGCATAGGAATAATGAACATTATGTATGCAACGGTAACAGAAAGAACCAAAGAAATCGGAGTAATGCGGGCGATAGGTGCGACGGAAAGAGATATCTTGCTTCAATTTTTAACAGAATCTTTAATCCTCTCTGTTTTTGGCGGACTGCTTGGCTTAATCGGAGCGTCTCTTACAGTGCTGGTTGTCAGAATATTTTTCCCGGCATCTATAAGTCTTTTTGCCGTCATTATCACCTTTGCAATTTCGTCGGGAATCGGAATATTTTTTGGTGTTTTTCCGGCCCGTCGTGCAGCTCGGCTTTCCCCAATCGAGGCAATAAGATACGAGTAGGTAAAAATTAGTTACCCAAGTTTAAATCCGTTGGAGTTTCCGAAATCAACAAAACCGTTCATATCAAGAAGAGTGTTATCTATTTTTGAGTTTTTAAATCCGGCACTTTCCATTTTTGCACCAAGAAAATTAGTTTCTTTCAAATTACATCTTTCAAAAATTGCCTGATGCAAATCTGCCCTTTCAAAGGAAACCCCCTCCAGATCGCAAAAAACGAAAACGGATCCCCCTAGAATGCTTTCGGAAAAACTGCACGACTTTAAAATAAATTTCTTCAGCTCACTTTTACTCGACCCTTTCAGTTTTTGAAAAATACAGTTTTCAGCCAGCGTACCGGAAAAATCACATCCGTTAAGTGAGGTGTTTCCAAAATCCAAAAAACTGAGCTTTGAACCTGGGAATTTACAATCGGAGAAACTTACCAGGTCCAGATAACTTTCGGAAAAATCACAAGACTTAAAAAGGCATTCGGAAAAATTTGTAAACTTGAGTTTGATATTCGTAAACTTACAAGACTCAAAGACATCTCCGGAAAAATCCTTTCCTTTAACCTCGACTTCCGTGAAGATTTTATTTTTGTTTACCATTTAAATCCGAAATTATCTGTGAGGTGTGTGTCAAAGGATTTACCTTTTCATATAACTTTACGATTTCGCCGTTTGTGTCAATCAAATAAGTATTTCTGAGTGTTCCTTCAAATTCTCTGCCCATAAATTTCTTTATGCCCCAGGATTTATAAGCTTTGATTACACCCTTTCCCTCATCACTTAAGATCGGAAAATTCAGATTGTATTTTTCGGCAAATTTTTTGTGAGATGCAACCGAGTCTTTTGAGATACCCAATATTTGAACACCCATTTTTTGTAATTCCCGGTAAGAGTCTCTGAAACTACACGCCTCTTTTGTACATCCCGGAGTATTATCTTTCGGATAAAAATACAATACTACCCATTTGCCTTTAAATTCGGATAGCGAAGTGTCTTTTCCGTATTGATCTTTGAGATTGAAATCAGTTGCTTTCATTTTGATAAATTTAATCTTTTTGAACTCTCTTTTTCAAGCGATGAAATCTTTCTGCCGAGCCAACCTGAAAGGTATCTGACTTTATTTTTATCCATAACATTTCCTTTTATGTTAATAGGTTTTCCGATTGTCAGAGCATAGGGTCCCTTGAAATACCACTTTCCAAGTTCGCGTACTCCCTTAATGACCGAACTTATGGAATGAATATTTTTCATCTTTACCCCGATCCCTATGGGAATAATAGGCTTTCCGGAAAGCATTGCCAATCTTACCGCTCCGGTTTTAGGTTTTTTGATTTTGTGAAGAAACTGGCTCAAATCTCCCTCGATGAAAACTATTACAGTAATATCCTTTTTAAGAAGTGTCAGCGCTCTTTCAAATGCTTCACCACCCCCATCTTTTTTAACGGGAATATGGCCCGCCCAGTGTAAATATTTTCCGAATAGGGGGATATCAAAGAGAATATCCTTAATAAGTACCGCAGCTTGTCCGTTTGAGATGGACGTAAGAAGGAATGGGTCGGTAGTCGTGGGATGGTTGGCAACAATTATTTTTGCCCCTCGGGGAATATGGAAATGATGAAAGATATCCATCTTAAACATTATCTTTGAGTAGATTTTTACTGCTCTACTTCCGAAATGGTATAAAATTTTTCTGAACATGGCATTACTGCGTTATAAGTATACTCCATATCTTTATTGACACCAGAAAAAAAGAGCGTAATAATATATGCGATGGAACAATCTGAAAAAATTAATAAAGACAAGAAAGAGCCAAAAGTAACGGTCTTTGGTAAAGATGTAAAAGAAGACCAAGAGAGCGGTCATTCTCATTTGCATGGCCGCAAAGACGGAGGCGACTTTATATTCGGACTTCTCATGGTACTGGCTGGGATAATATTTCTTTTTAACACCCTGGGCATTCTTCCGTGGTCAGTTTGGGGAATAGTGGGACGTCTTTGGCCGGTAATATTAATATTAATTGGGGTAGATATAATATTTGGACACTCCTGGGTGTCACACGTATTCACTTTTATTTTGACTTTTACTGCCGGTGCAATAATTCTCGGTTTAATTTTTATGAATTTTTCACCACAGACATTGACGTTTTTGCCGGCAGAGGCTTTAAATTTTTTAACAGTAATAAATTCATCTTTACAAATTAGATAATATGAAAGGTAACGTAATTTTTGGCATAATGCTCGTACTGATAGGTTTAAGTATTCTTTTTAAGTTTTCATTTTTTAATATTTTCATAGCCGCATTAATCATATGGCTAGGGGTAAAAATACTTTCAGGTAGCAATCGAAGTATCGGTGTGGGTGTGGAAAATGTGATGGACGAAGATTCTATAAACAGGGTCCTGATCTTCTCGGGCTATAAAACTAAAATTACCAGCAGTAATTTTAAGGGTGGAGAGGTGGTCACCGTATTTGGAGGAGCGGAAATAGATTTAAGTAAAGCTTCTTCTAAAGAAAAAGACATAAATTTGGACATTACGGCAGTGTTTGGAGGTGCAAAACTTACTGTACCGAAAAATTGGCTTATTAAAAGCGAGGGGTCAGCGGTTTTTGGCGGATATGATAATAATACAGAGCATTCTTCAAAGCCCACCAATATACTTCATCTCAAAGGTGCGGCCATTTTTGGCGGAGTGGAAATAGTAAATTAATTATAGCCAAATCTTTCAGTCTAAGCTTCTAAATTATTTCTTTGCAGAGAATGTATGAAGCGCCAGCGCTCCAAGGCCGGCCCAAAGAACTGTAATGGAGACAAATCCACCGATAAAAGGAATTATTTTTAAAAGATAAAAGACCAATAGGCCCAAGGCAAAAGTTGCAAAAGTGGGCATTTTTTTCCAATTAAACATTGTGGATATAAAAGCTCCCAAGGAAAAACCAACGACAATTTTAGCAAGATACATACCCAAAATCAGAATCAGGAAAGTTACTCCGGCGAGTGGAATCCCGACGACTGTGATAATGGTTATTACTAAGGCGGGTAAAGCGGCAATTGCAATCAAAAAACCAACTCCGAAACTCTTCCAAAATGATTTTGAAACAAAACCGGCCGATTGTGCGAAGTGATCCTTAAATAACTTGGAATAGAGTAGACCCACAATAAGTGCTCCGAGGAAAGAAAGTATTGTCGTAAATATTTTGGCAAACCTCATACCCGATACGACTTGTTCACGAACCACGAAGGGCTTGGCCACTTGGCCCTCATACTTGTGAGTCTCTCCTGTTATTACTGCACCATCCTGGATAACTATTTTTTGTCCATTTTCTGCTACTCCATAATATAAATCTTTGCCGATACTTGCAGTGCTTCCAAGGGTGGCCGTTCTGACTCCAAGATAAACACTTCTTTTTACTTGTGAATCTATTGTTATATTTGCTGCACCGGCAATAATTGAACCGCCAATCGACGAGTCTTTGTCGATATTTGCATTTCCGGCTCCTAGGATGAGCGAACCGCCGATGGTCGAGGCGTTTACACTAAGGTTCTCTGATCCGACATAGACGTTACCTTTTACATTTCCGTTTAAGATAACTGTGCCTGCTCCTACATGCAGATTTCCATTAATTATTCCGTTGACCGTTACGGAATCGGCTCCGATAAAAACATCTCCATTTACGCTGCCATCGAGAGTTACAATTTGTGCGCCAATAAAAAGATCGTCATTAATAATTTCACTTTCAGAAACACTTACACTTCCTTCTTCATTGACTAGGGTTTTGGCAGAGACATTGGTGGCGGAAACCACAAAAAAGGTCACAATAAAAGCCATTAGAGAATAAATAAACTTTCGCATATCTTAATTATATATTATCCGTTTTAAATTTTGCAAAACATATTTTTTAGTTAGCCAAATTACTGCGGATTTTGCTGAGGGGTGTGAGTATAATTGAATCATGAATACTGCTCAAAAAATAGTAATTGGAGTAGCCTCTTTACTGGTAGTTGGTGTATTTTTTTCCAGACCAAACGTAAGCACTTCTGTCCAAAATGCGGTTAAGGGCAAAGTAAACCCTTTAAGTATAGAATCTTTAAGGCAGGGCACTTACCCGGGGAGTGAAATTGTGATCGAAAAAACCTTAACTCCCGAGAAAAATTATGACCGCTATATTACCTCTTACATGTCCGAAGGATTAAAAATTTATGCACTTCTTTTGGTACCAAAGGGAATTACACCAAAAGGAGGTTTCCCTGTAATTATTTTGAATCACGGTTATATTATTCCCGATAAGTACACCCCGGAAGGGAATTACATTCCCTATTTTGATTCTTTTGCAGATGCTGGTTATGTAGTTTTTAAACCGAACTATCGGGGTCATGGAGAAAGTGAAGGAAAGCCAACCAGTGCTTATTTTGCACCGGATTATGTAATAGACAATCTAAACGCGATTGCCTCGGTTAAAAAATTAAAAAATCCCCTGACCGGCACAAATCTTGTCAATGCTGCCAAAGTCGGTGTTTGGGGACATTCGATGGGTGGAAACATAACCTTGAAAGATTTGGTTATTAAAGGAGACATAAAAGCCGCAGCTATCTGGGCGGGAGTTGTGGCGCCAATTGGTGACATAATTTACAATTGGCAGGGTAACGTTTCCTATAAACCCGACATACTTGACCTTAAACTTAGAAATCAAAATAAAGATTTGCTACTGAAAACTTTTGGCACCCCGTCCGAAAATCCGGTCTTTTGGAATTCAATCGATCCGAATAGCTATTTAAAGGATATTAAAACACCAATTCAAATTCATGTGGGGCTTGCCGATACACAGGTGCCTAATGACTTTTCCTCAGGTTTATATAAAAGACTAAAATCTGCAGGAAAAATTGCCGAATATTATGAATATCCCGGGTCGAATCACGATATAAACCAGAGTTTTGCGGCGGCAATGGAAAGGACTATTGATTTTTTTGATCAATATCTGAAATAATCACTCACAGTGAAAGAACGTATTAAATCAATAGATTCCTTGAGGGGGATTGCAATACTGGCGGTTATTCTTATTCATACAACGACCCGTACGTTGGAAGCGTCGGGTTTTGATTTACCCGCATTTTCGTTTACTCTCTTTCTAAACCAGATTTCACGCTTTGCGGTTCCTCTTTTTTTCGTAATATCCGGACTTGTTTTGGAATTTAGCCACAAGGAAGAAAGCTATTGGTCCTTTATTAAAAGACGTTTCTCGAAAATTTTTGTCCCTTACATCATTTGGAGTCTTTTTTATTATTTTCTTGTTTACAATGAAAATCATGACAGTCTCGTCAAAGTGTTTTTGACAGGAAATGCTTCGTATCAACTTTACTTTATTCCCTCTCTTTGTATTTTTTATATGGCTTTTCCTTTTTTGCACAAAGCGTATAGCATTATTTCCAATAAATTCATTCTAATTTTAATTACCGCTTCTCAGTTGGCTTTTCTATACCGTGATTATTACGTCAAAGGTTTCGAATTAAATGATCCGATACGTATAGTTTTAATGTCATATTTGTTTTTTGTTATCGGAATGCTTGCCGCAAGGAATATTGATAGAATAAATTTGTTTGTTGAAAAGTGGAGGAAAATATTACCTGTAATTGCGGGGGTGTCCGGCATTTACGTTTTTTTTGAAGGGTGGAGCAGGTACTTATCAACCGGCAATTACCTGTCGTATTATTCACAGTGGCGCCCCAGTGTTCTTGTCTATACCATTTCACTAGGTCTGACACTATATTATTATTTTGAGCACACAAAACTACGTAGTTCCATTATTGCCAAATTTTCGGAGCATTCCTTTTTTGTATTTCTTGTCCACGTAGCAATTTTGGAAGCAGTTTGGCAGGTGGTGGGGAAAAGTATCTTTGATATATTTAGGGGGGGTATTCCGGCAAAAATAATTTTTGATCCTACATTTTTCATGGTAGTCACAATAATGTCCTTTTTGATAGCCAAGTATGTCCACAAAATTTCCAAATCCTCAAA
>LCBU01000026.1 GCA_000997405.1 Candidatus Woesebacteria bacterium GW2011_GWA1_41_7
AATTATTATCTGTTAATATTTTTGAATTTGTCAAACATTTGATAATTTTACTTCGTTAATCCGAAAATTTCAATTTTTAATTTAGCTACCGAATATTTCTTCAGCGACCCGAACTATATCTCCATCTTTTCCTTCCGTCAAAACAGTTTCAATTTTCGCTTCCTCGATGATTTTTTTTGGAGGCGGGTCTACCAGTATGCAAGATACTTTTGTTGGAGATTGCAAAACCTTTCCCACAATATCTTCCAAAATTTTTCTATGCTTGGCCTCCTCTAATCTCTCTTTGTGGAATTTGTAATAAACTCCTAAAGTCAAAACCTTTCCGTTATATGTCATGGGCTTAGCGGCTCTCAAAAGCGCCTCCATCGAGGCGTTTATAGGTTTAACCAACTCCAGAATATTTTTCCAAGCACCATCCTCAACTTTAATTTCCCCGCCAACCATTACCTGTTCCTGTGTCTGAATATAAGTATCACTTCCTTTTTCCTGATCCCTGGTTTTACTTTGTCCTGTCTTAACAGTAACGCTTTGAACTTTAGTTTCCGGAATATCTTCTGAACCGGTATCGTTTTTTTCGGAATCTCCGGATACACCGCCTACTTCACACCAAGAAATAATAGCCAACTCCAGTGGCAACTCCTCAACAGGTACGGATGCAGTATCTTTATAAGCCTGGTTAAAAAGACTGATGAGTTTAATCAACTCTTCCTTCGAAAAATTACCGGGATTTCCCTCACCTATTCCGACTTTTATCAAAAGAGCGTTTCTTAGTTTTTTTGTTAATGATTCCAAAAAGAATTCTATAGATACTCCTTTAGAGTTTAAATTTTCTACTTCCCCCAAAAGCTCCCTGGTTTTCCTCTCCTGAAGCAGTTTGACAAATTTATCAACATCAAACGATTTATTTTTAAAAAGAAATTCACCGACGGCTTCTTTGTTTAGCAAGCTTTCTTCTGCAATCAGTTGCTCCAAAACTTTTATACCATCCCTGAAAGAACCGTCCGCCGCCTCCGCAATAAGACCGAGAGAATCAGCATCTATTTCAATCCCTTCACCCTTTGCGGCTCTTTTAAGAGATCTTAAGATCTCTTCATTTCTTGCCTTTCGGAAAGCAATAATTGTGGTTCTTGAACGAATTGTTTCTATTAATTTTTCCGGATTAGTTGTAGCCAATATAAAAACAACATGTTCAGGGGGTTCTTCCAAAATTTTAAGTAGTGCATTACTGGCCTCGGTGGTAAGCATGTGTACCTCGTCTATAATATAAATTTTTTTCTTAGCGGAAACAGGTGCGAGCTTTGCCGCGTCTCTTAGTATTCTTACATCATCGATTCCACGATGAGATGCTGCGTCCATTTCCACAACGTCCAAATTTGATCCTCCGGCTATGGATTCGCATTGCTCACAATGGTCGCACGATTTACCGTCCTTTACGTTCTGACAGTTGATTATTTTGGCCAATATTCTGGCAGCTGAAGTTTTTCCTGTGCCCTTGGGTCCGGCGAACAAGAATGCGTGGGGAATCGATTTTTTTGTAACTATTTTTTTGAGTGACTCACTAACATCAACCAAATCCAATTCATCTAAATTTTTCGGTCTATATTTTAAATATAAAGTCATAAATTTATTCGTCAAACTTGATCCTCGTGATGGAAACCCAAAAGATGCAATGCTCCGTGCTCGATAAGCTCGTAGACTCTTTCATCAATAAGAACCCCTTCCTCAATCGATTCTTTAACCGCTACCGGGTAACAAACAATAATTTCTCCCAGACGAATTTTATCGTCCGGAGGATACACAAATTTTCCTTTTACGTCCTCCGCGACAAATGATAAGACATTGTGAAGTTTCCCATCCTTAAGATACTTTGCCCCTATCTCCTTCATTTTCTTTTCTCCGACTATGGCGACGGTAACTTCCGCGTCAGAAACTATTCCCTTTTGTGTAAAAAAATCTGCCAACTTCTTTTTTATAGCGGGAACTTTCACCGGATAATTAGATTGTTTGGTCACTAAAACTTTAATCATTTTAAAATTTGGAAGCGTATGGAATTAACCAAGTTTTTCTTTTACCAATTGGGCGATTTTTCCACCATCTGCATCTGGTGCACGGCTTTTAACCAACCCTATCACCTTTCCCATATCGGCCATTCCGCTAGGTTTGATTTGGATAATCGCATCGGCGACCAACTTTACCAACTCCTCGTCGCTCATATCCGGGGGAAGATATTCTCCCAGGATCTCCAGTTCGGCCGCTTCTTTGGCTGCGCGGTCCACTGCCCCGGCATTTTTATACATTTCAATTGCTTCTTTTCTTTTTTTGGCTTCACGCCTGATAACGGCAAGTTCCTCTTCCTCGGTTAACTCATGCTGCTTTGCTATTTGCTCATAATTAAAGGCAGAAAGAAGAAGTCTCAGAGTTGAAACTCTTACTTCATCGTGGGCCTTCATGGCTACTCCTATTTTTTCCTGTAAGCTAGGTGTGATCATAATTTTCTGTCGACTACTATTTCACCCAGAAAGTGTACGTGCATATGTTTAACTGCTGCCGCATTTCCTGCATTTGTAACAATTCTAAAGTTATTTATACCCTTTTCTTTCATAAGTTCCAACCCCATTTTTTTGATTTCAACCCAGATAGCATCATCTGCCCCGATAATATCTGAAATGTGTCTCTTGGGTATTATTAATATATGAACGCCTGCTTGTGGATTTATATCGTTTATTGCAATCAGGTTCTCTGTCTCACGAAGAATATCGGATGCTATGTCCCCGGCAAGAATCTTGCAAAATACGCAGTCTTTCATTTATTCTTCAAGTCTTTTTAAGACTTCATCTATGCTTAATAATTCCAATTCTTCCGAGTTTCTTTCTTTCCACTCAACTTTATCTCCGTTACGCTCTGAGGTTACAAGACGAACAGGTATCCCTATAAGATCTGCGTCCGCAAACTTTTCTCCCGGAGGAACGTCCCGATCGTCCCACAGTGCGTCCACACCTTTTTCTTTTAATTTTTCATAAATATCTTTGCCGTTTCCGCCGGGTAGTTCCAGAAGATGAATGTTAAACGGAGCAACGGCCTTGTTCCAAATTATTCCACGGTCATCGTGAGATACTTCCACTAAAGTTCCCATAACCCTGGTGGGTCCTATACCATAACTTGCAAACCAGACCGGCTTTTTTAAACCTTTTTCGTCTGTATAGTAAACGTGCATTCTTTCGGCATACCATGTACCAAGCGGGAAAATGTTGCCTACCTCTACGGTTTTCTCCTTTTTTTCGATTTTACCTTTTTTGCATTTTGGACATAATTCTTGTTCTTTTCCTTCAAATATTTCCTTATTTACGGCATAATCACATTTGTCACAAGCGAATATTTCATCCTCTCCGTTTGCGTTTAATACCTGAAATTCGTGTGTACGTTTTTCGGTAAATACACCACCGGAAGCCTCTACAACCTTAAAATTAAATCCCAATCTATCAAAGATTTTTACGTAAGCTCCTTTGACTTTTTCATAATAATCCACCATGTCCTTCTCGTCTGTATGTGCCGAGTAAAGATCTTTCATCATAAATTCTCTACCCCTTAAGATTCCGCTCCTGGCCCGGGGTTCGTTTCTAAATTTAGTTGAAAAATGGTAAACCGCCACCGGCAAATCCTGATAACTTTTAATGTTTTTACGAAGAAGATCCATCACAATCTCTTCATGAGTAAATGACAAAACATACTCCTTTTTTCTCGCATCGCTTAGCTTATACATTATTTCATCCGCTTTGTCCCATCTGCCCGTCTCGCTCCAAATTTCTTTAGGATGTAAAAGCGGCATTAACATTTCTTGTCCGCCAACCGCGTTTATTTCCTCTCTGATTATTTGATTTATTTTTGCAACGACACGGAGTCCCAACGGAAGAAGTGTCCAGCTCCCGGACATTAGTTGATCAATAAAACCTGCGCGAACAAGTAATTTATGATTAACGCTCTCGGCATCCTTAGGGGCTTCTTTTCTGGTTTTCGGAAAAAGTTGTGATTGTTTCATTTCTGGCCTATTGTATCATTTCGTCAACGAGTTAATGAATCCTTCTATGCTCCCTGTTGTAATTAGTCTACGTACATCTCCTATTGTTATTACTAAAAGAAGAGTTATCAAAAGTAGAAATCCGATATTATTAATTATTGCCTCTACTCTTGTTGAAACTTTCTTTCTGGTTACTGCCTCAATTCCTATAAATAGAAGCCTGCCTCCGTCGAGTGCCGGGAAAGGAATAATATTAAGTATTGCCAAGTTTACCGACAAGATTCCTACAAAGTTAAGGAGAGTCAAAAAGCCACCCTTAGATGCTTCTGTGGTGACCGCGTATATTCCGATTGGCCCGGAAACTCCGGAAACAGCTTCGCCTCTGAAGATTCCTGTTGCCAATCCACCCAAACCGGTTACTATGGTTTTGCCCCAATAAATGCCTTCCTTAAATCCGTAATAAACTCCATAGAAAGGCCTTTGTAAAATGGGTGGATAATAAATTTCCATTGTGGTTATGGTCACACCTATTGGCCCTTCACCTTCCGGAGGGTTCTCCCGCGGAGTAAGTTTTACTTTGATAGCTTTTTCCTGACTATCAACGACCCTTTGAATTTCGTAAGTTACGGCTCTCTCCTTATAGTTTGCGGTTTTGGCTATAAAATCATCAGACGAAGTAACTTCCTCGTCGCCTACTTTTGTAACGATATCGCCAACTACAATTCCTGCTTTCTGCGCAGGAGAATCGGTTGTTACGTTAATTACTTTTACTTTACCCATGTCTCTGGGGATCCCTGAAAATGAGTAGACAATGGCGAAAACAAATATTGCCAGGATAAAATTCATAATTACCCCGGCAACCACGATTGCAGCTCTCACCTTTTTACTTTTATGCAAGAACGAACGCTTGATGTTCGTCTCGGGATCCTCTTCCTGCTCTCCATGAAGTTTTACAAAACCGCCAAACGGAAGAGCGTTTATAGAATAAAGAGTTTCCCCGACTTTTTTACCCCATATGCGTGGAGGAAGACCAAACCCGAACTCCTCGACCTTAACTCCGGATTTTCTGGCAACAATAAAATGACCAAGTTCGTGAACTATAACTAACACTGAAAGTACCAGTATAAAAACAATTATTGAGCCAAACATCAGGATTAAGTATAGCTTATATGAAACCCTCTATGAAGTAGAGATTCACTGATTAAAATTTATTAAATTTGTAGAAGCTCTGTCTTTTTCTTCTCACCCATCTCTTCAATTTTTGCCACAAACTCGTCCGTTATTTCTTGAAGTTTTTTCTCAAAAGCAAACTTATCGTCCTCTGTAATTTCTTTTGCTTCAAATTTGTTCTTAATATCGTGCATTTCATCTCCCCTGACCTGGCGAACAGCAACTTTGCCGTTCTCAAGTTTACCGGAAAGAAGTTTTACATATTTCTCCCTGTCTTCCGTGGTCATCGGCGGAATAACAATTCTTATTATCTCTCCGTCAATAGAGGGATTAAGTCCGATATTTGCCTCAACAATACCTTTTCGTATGTCGCCAATTATCGATTTGTCCCAAGGGTTAATGACAATTTGCGCGGGGTCAGGAACCGAAATTGTAGCAAGCTCCATCACTCTCAATCTCTGTGTTCCACCATAAGCAGGGCAAACAATATTTTCAACGAGTGCGGGTGTAGCCCTCCCTGTTCGGATCGCCCCAATATCGGAAGCAACAACATCCAGTGTTAACTGCATTTTTGAACGTATTGAAGATTCGTCCATTTAAACTTTTCCTAATTCTACACGAAAAACGCGACCGATGCGAACATTTTCGCCGGTCTTTGCAATAAGCTCCTTAATGAGTTCGGAAACTTTTTTGCTTGGGTCTTTTACAAAATCCTGTTTTTCAATATCCTCCGCACCCATCGAAGCCACCTGGATAGCCAAATCTTTTCCTGTAGATTCAAAAAGCTCAGTTTTTGCAACAAAATCAGTCTCACAAAGAAGTTCAAATATTCCAACAACTTTTCCTGTGTGGTGTGTGTAAACGAAAACTTTTCCTTCAGAAGTGGTCCTGCCTTCTCTTTTTGCAGCTTTTTCAAAACCCTCTTTTTTGAGAATTTCTAAAGCTTTTTTTTCATTACCGGAAACTTCGTCCAAAACCTCGCGAATTCTTATAATTGCGACTCCGGTTTCTTCCCTTAGCTTTTTAATAAGTTCTATATCTATCTTAGCCATTCTTATTTTCAGTAACTACCTTTGCAACCAAATCCAGAATATACTCCAATGCTTTACTGGCGTCATCATTCATGGGGATGGGATAATCAATCATGTCCGGATCGGCATTGCTATCAACTATTCCGATCACAGGAATCTTTTTACCATTTGCCTCACGAACAGCTGCGGATTCTCTCTTGGTATCAATCACAAAAAGTATGTCCGGAATACCGGTTAGGGTCTTTACTCCACCGAAAAACTTTTCAAGACGTACAATTTCCCGATCAATGAGAAGCTTTTCTTTCTTGGTGTATTTATTGTAAAAACCTGTAGACATGTTTTCTTTCATTTCCTCCATTTTACTAATGGATCTTTTTATCTGATCAAAATTGGATATGGTTCCACCCAACCATCTTTCGTTGACATAAGATACTCCCGCCTTTTGGGCAACTTCCGCAACTTTATCTTTGATTTGCTTTTTCGTTCCAAGAATCAAAACCTTCTTCCCTTCTTTGGTGGATTTTGCCAAAAAATCTAAAGCTTCCTCAATCAGAGGTTTTGTTTTAATCAAATCAAAAATATGAACACCGTCTTCCTGTCCATAAAGATATTCACCCATCTTGGGGTTCCAACGCTTAGTCTGATGCCCGAAATGAGCACCCGAGCCAATTAACTCATCCAATGATATGTTTGTTTTAGACATTTGATTATCTCCGCTTTCTTGTTCCTCCATCGGCCGGAAGTTATCCAGAAAGCGTAGCCGATGTGTGTGGGGTTATTATATCAGTCAGACTTAAGGCTAGCAAGTGTCTTTACGTTAATTTCTATATTCTCCTGTGCAGATTCATAAGCCGCATTAGCCAAATACTCAGCACTGGCCGCATCCGAATAGGCATTTTTATTTCCTATTTTAGCCACCTCAACAGCTGTAGTTCGAACCTCATCT
>LCBU01000027.1 GCA_000997405.1 Candidatus Woesebacteria bacterium GW2011_GWA1_41_7
CTTTGTCATTTTTGTTAACGACAAAATAATCGGGCGAGGTTATTCCTTCCGCATGCATTAATTTTCGAAACATAAGCTTATCCATTCCTATTGAAGATGCCAATACACCGGATCCCGTATAGGGAATACCCAAAAGCTCTAGCATGCCCTGCACAGTACCATCCTCCCCAAATTTGCCGTGAAGCGCTATGAAGACTATATCGGGTTTATTCTTGTTAATCCTATCAAAGCCTTTTCCCTCTTTCGAAATTACAACCGGGATAGCCAGATATTTTTTCTTATCTAGATTTTTGACAACCTCGTTTCCGGATATTACGGAAATATCATGTTCCGAAGACTTCCCACCCATTAAAACTACAATTTTCGTTTTTTTCTTCATTTAAAGTTCCACTTTCTCTAATTGTTTCCTGATACCTTTGCCTAAAAACATTTCAGCTACCTTGGTAAACCTCTCAGTCAAATCGGTAACAAAAAACTTTATGTCACCGTTTCTTTTTTGGTTATTAAGAAGGTCGTTTTCCTTTAAGAACTTATAAATTTCCCCTGTAACAGACTTACCGGGATTTATTAAAGTCACACCCTTACCCATTACTGCCTCTATGACATCTTTAATTATCGGATAGTGGGTGCATCCCAATATTAGTGTGTCGATTTTTTGTTTTTTTAGTCCCTTAAGGTATTTTTCGGCCATTATTTTTAGACTTTTTCCTTTAGTTTCTCCTTCTTCAATAAAAGGAACAAACAAAGGACATGGGCTTCCAAAAACTTCTGCATTTTTTAGGTGTTTTTTAATACTTTTGTTGTAAGCCAAACTACCGATTGTTGTGTATGTTCCGATTACCCCGATTTTCTTACCTTTTTCTGTGGCTTCAATGGATGCCGGCTCAATAACTTCAAAAATCGGGATGTTTTTAAATTTATTCTTCAGGTGGACCGCTGCAACGGCTGAAGATGTGTTACAAGCAATCACTACGGCTTTTACGCGCTTTTGCAATAAAAAACGGGTATTCTCCTCCGAAAAACTTCGGATTATCTCTGCACTTCTGGTGCCGTAAGGAACTCTGGCTGTGTCTCCAAAATAAATTATGTCTTCATGGGGCAAAACACGGGTCAGTTCCTTTACAACAGTCAAACCCCCAAGACCCGAATCAAATACTCCAATCGGTCTTTTCCGTGCTTCAAGCATAAGCGTATTATATGACAATTATTAAAAATTACGTAAAATCGCTTCCCTAGTCAGTCTGCAAACTTCTTCCACTTTTCTTTGTGTCATATGAATTCCAAGCGGCAGATAGATTATTTTTTGGTTTCTCGCCCAAACAGAATCATCCAGCTCAAATCTGACCAAAAGACCTTTTGACCTGATAAACTCTAATATCCCGTTAGCTCTGTTTTTGGGTAGAATCAGTGGGAATCCGCGCATACTTCCTTTATCCTCGACGGTAATGAATAACTTTAGGGGCAACAGATCCGCCAGTAGGCGTTCATAGGTGTCAACCTGGTGCCTTTTAACCTTTTCTATCTTTTCAAAATTCACTCTTCTACTCAGGAATCCCCCCGGGCCACCCTTTGCAGGCAGTATTGAATCTCCAATCAAATTGTAGCCTGCAAGCATCAACTTTTCAGCCGCAAGGCCAAATTTTTTAGACAGTCTACCCGGCAAAATATTTACCAATGACCAACCCAGTATCGTCAAAACCCAAAGGAAGTAGACTTTTAACCGATATCTAAAAGACTGCACAAAGGAAGGCGTGGAAAAATCCAAATCTTCTCTATCTCCGAAAAGTTCCGAGCCTTGTAGTGGAACAACTTTCCTCAAACTGTTAATTACAAAATGATCTTTTTTAATTATATTTATTTTTTCAGGATCAATAATTTTGTGAACACTGTCCTCAATTAAAATAATGTCGTGGGTGACCCGCGCCAACCATTCGCAATTTTCAAATAATTTGCTTTTAATTCCGTTGGTATGAAATATCACCACTACCTTGGGCTTTACCTGACGAATTTTTTCAATAAAAGATTTTTTGTCTGCATCCAGGTTCTTTTTTATCGGGTAATGTGAGACTTTGTATCCGTGTGATTTAATATTCTCCTCGACATCTTTACAGAAAAAATCAGGCAAGAGTATAAAGGAGCCCATAGGCACCTTCTTTTTCAAAAGAATATCCCAGAAAGCATCTTCCCAGGAAAGATAAAATAATCTTCGTATATTTCCCGGAATTTTGTTTTTTTTGAATTTGAAATATCCAAAACTCAATACCGGCTGTGTAGATATCATCGCTGAAGATTATAACAGTTGGCTTTTAAGTTTTGCCACTGAGTTCTTAAACTGCACGCCTCGGTCCTTGTAATTTTCAAACATATCAAAGCTTGCAGCACCCGGGGATAATACGATAACTCCGCCATCGGGAGTTATTTCAAAGGCTTTTTTAACAATCTCGTCCATGGGCGAATACTCCAAATCGAGTATATTAATCCCCGCCCCTTCTCCATCCAATGCCTCGGAGATTTTCTTTCTTGTATCGCCTATTACAATTACACTTTTTACATTACCTTTAGCTGCAATGGCATTACCAAGCTCTTTGTAGTCAAGTCCTTTATCACTTCCCCCAAGAATAAGGGTTTCCGGCTCTGTAAATGAATTTACGGCAGCAATCGTCGGCTGAGGACCTGTCGCAAAAGAATCATTATAAAAAGTCTTTCCGTCCACTTCTGCAACCAGCTCCAAACGATGCTCCAATCCTTTAAAGTTTCTTACGGTTTCCAGTATCGTCTCTTCGCTAACACCTATACACTTCCCTACTGTGACCGCTGCTGCTATATTTTCCAGGTTATGTTCACCCCTAAGAAGCAGCCCTTCTTTGAATTTAGCTTCCAACTTGTTTTTAGAAAAAAGGGTGGACATGGCCTTTGTAAGATTTGCAAAATTACGCGAAGTTTCATATTCCTCATTAACTACTGCAAAATCGGATTGGCTTTGATATTTAACAATATTTGCCTTAGCGGAAACATACTCGTTTCTGTCTTTATGCCAGTCCAGATGGTCTTCAGTTATGTTAAGGACAACGGAAATGTGTGGGCTTACTTTCATATCCATAAGTTGAAAAGAGGACATTTCCAGGACGACCCATGAATCTTCCTTAAGTGCAGGTAATAATCCCAGATAAGGTTTACCGATATTACCCGATAGATAAACATCCTTTCCGGCACTTTTTAAAATCTCGTAAATTAAGGTTGAGGTAGTTCCTTTGCCCTTAGTCCCTGTTACACCGATTATTTTTGCAGGGCACTCTTCAAAAAATATTTTTATTGCTGAGGTTATTTCAACTCCCCGACTCTCCGCTTCAACTATTTCCGGAATAAACCTATACACACCGGGTGAGCGAACCACAAATTCGGTAACGTCGGCCCCTTTTTCGAGAAGAAAATTTATTGCGTCACGTCCTTCGATTCCCAGTCCTATTACAGCCACCTTCTTTCCTTTAAAATCTACTAAGGATTTGTTGTTCATTTTGAAAAATTTATTAACTGCACTTCTTTTTCCAGCTTAATTCCATACTTTTCAAACACATCATTAACAATCATTTCGGAGAGAGTGTAGATATCATTTGCGGGAGCACTTCCTGTCTTATTAATCAATATCAAAGAATGTTTAGGCGAAACAGCGGCCTCTCCGAATCCTTTACCCTTCCATCCCGCCATCTCTATTAACCAGGCGGCTGAAACCTTAAATTTGTCACCATATGGAAATGTCTTTATACCCGGAAACATTTTTTCCAAATTCTCTTTCTTTTGGACATCAACGATCGGATTTTTAAAAAATGAACCGGCATTGCCAACTTTCTTTGGGTCTTCCAACTTATCTTGCCTGGTCTTCAAAACTGCTTGTCTGATCTCTGAAAGTTCCGCTTCTTCACCTACAATCGCCTTAAGTGAATCATAGTTTACTTTGGCTATTTTATTCTTATTAAGAACTAGGGTAATTTGAAGAATAAAATATTTTTGCCAAAATTTTTCATTTTTAAAAATACTGTCTCTGTAGCCAAATTCACATTCGTCTTTGCTAAATGATTTATATTTTTCGTTTTCAATATCGTATGCTTTCAAGCTATAAAAAGTGTCTGAAATTTCTTGACCATACGCTCCGATATTTTGAATGGGGGCTCCGCCGACAGTTCCCGGAATTCCGGAAAGACATTCCAGACCCTGTAATTCATTTTTAACGGTTTCTTCAACAAGTTTGTCCCATTTAAGTCCGGACTCCGCTGTTACTAATACTTTTGAACCTTCCGGAGTAAACTCCAAACTGTCTCCCAAGTATTTGATCACCACTCCCTCATACATATTATCTTCTGCCAAAAAATCACTTCCCTCACCGACCATGAATATAGGAAGGGAATTTTTTTTCGCAAAATGAATCGCTTCCGCAACACCCTCTTCATCCTTTACCTCAATAAAGTACTTGATTTTTCCACCTACACGAAAGGTGGTAATATCTTTAAATTTTTTTTCTTCAGAAATATTCATTTAATTAAATCCGAAATCTGCCTTGCCCAAAGATAACTTTTTCCTGCTCCCATTATTACAATTATCTCGTATTTGAAATTACTAATTTCTAATTTCAAATTTCTAAACAATTCTTCAAAACTGTCAAAAGCTGAGGCATTTTTGTGAGAAGACATTTCTGCTATATTTTGGGGGGTGACGGATTTGTCTACCTCGTCACGGGCTTTAAAAATTGGCCCCACAACCACTTTGTCAGCACTGTCAAAAACTCCATTATATTCAGAAAGAAGCGCTTTTGTTCTTTTATATCCGTGAGGTTCGATTACGGCCAGTATTTTTGCTTTCGGATAAATAACCCTGACACCCTCAAGAGTAGTTTTGATGGCAGTCGGATGATGGGCGTAGTCATCATAAACTTTTATCCCGACGCAATCGCCTACAAGCTCCATCCGTCTTTCTATTCCGGCAAAATTTTCTATAGATTTAACAATAGTTTCCTCGGGAATACCCAGTTTTTTACCTAACAGATACACCATGTTGGCATTTTTTTGATTGTGTTCACCAAATATTTTCAGTTCAAAATGCCTCGCCGGACTATCTTTCTGGGTAATCAGAACGCGTTCCCCTTTTAGGTTATTTATAAATTTATCAAATGACTCCCTAACCTCTTTTTCGCTTTTAAAGAAATCGGGGTGGTCAAATTCAATGTTATTTATAACTGCAATATCGGGGTGGTAGTTTAGAAAATTGTTGTTAAATTCATCTGCCTCGATAACAAAGTATTCTCCCTTACCAAACCTGGCGTTACCATTCCACTCAGGTACCCTAGCACCAACCAAAACCAGCGGATCGAGACCTGCATCAACAAGGAGAGAGCCTGCCATTGCAGTAGTAGTCGACTTTCCATGAGTTCCGGCAATGCAAATAACCTTTTTACCTTCGGTCAAATATTTACCCAAAAACTCCTGCCAAGTGATTACAATTTTCCTTTTTTCACCCAAAAGTAACTCCGGATTGTCCTTATTCTGATAATAAACGGCTGGAGATACTACCAGGAGATCTACATCTTTAATGTGATCGGGGTCATGTCCTTTGAAAATACCACCCGCATATGCGGTTTCCCCTTCAAGGTCACATCCGCTAATTTCGTAGCCCATCTTTTCGGCAAGCATAGCAACGCCGGACATTCCGCTTCCGCCAATACCCATGAAATGGACCTTTTTAGGGATGTGCATGTCTATTATTATATCAGTCGGAAGCCAAATCAAAAACTTTGAAGGATGTCCTTCTCAATTATTTCCGAGAGGCTTTTTACAACAAAATTAGGCTGATCTTTTGATTCTTCGCCTGAATATCTTCCACGTCTTACCCTAATGACCGTAAATCCTTTAGAAATCCCGTAATCAACAACCTCGGGTTTGTCATCTACCATGATAACTTTGCCGTTTAATACCATATCGTCCAAATTTTCCATTTTAGAAAAACTTGGGAAGATTTTTACACCGCCGGAAAAAAGGCTCTCAATGCCCGTTCCGCTGATTTTTTCCTTTTGAAATTCGACGTCACCTTCCGAAAACAAAACAGCTTCCCCAAAGTCTGAAGCGTATTTTATAAATGCCAGAGTATCCGGATAGAGAAATTCTTTGTAATCGACATGATCCGAGGCAGACTTCTCCCGGACATATGTTTCCGTATCAAAAAGTGTGTGGTCAAAATCTACCAGAATTGTCGTTTTTCTACCCATGAATTATTTTTTGATAACGGACTCAACCTTATACAATCCTTTAATCGTCACACCCGGGTAAATATTCGATTCTTCTCCTACCACGGTTCCGGGCATTGAGGAAACCCTAATACCGACTTTTGATCCGTCACCCATAAAAACACCGATTCCACCTATGCCGCTGTCTGTTGCTTTACCTTTCACAATCACATTAATGGAAGATCTGTCCAACCTTTTATTGGCGGTCACAAAACCGGCTCCAACCCTGCAGTTTTTTCCGATAACGGAATCAGCTACAAATCCCGAATGAAAATGGGTGCCGTCTCCAATAATTGAATTTTTAACATCACAATACCTTTCTATCTGGGCGCCGCTTCCTAATACGGTTCCACCTCTAACCTGACAGTAAGCTCCTACTACCGCATCCTCGCCAATGTAGGCAGGCCCTTCGATTATTGCAAAATCATAAATATGCGCGTTTTTACCCACATATATGTCACTGCCCTTAAATACGGCTGTCTTTTCGACAACTGCAGTTTTATCGATGCCGTAGGTAGTTTCAGAAAATATAAAATCTTTCAAACTAAAAAGATCCCAGGGATATTTAAGAGAAGGGGTATTGGTAGTTATTGAGACAGAACCGACATTACCTTCTTTTGCTACTTTATTTAAAGTTTCCTCCAGTGAGCAATCAGATATCTGGGTTTTTGAAAGCTCCGGTAAAAAGTCCTTAGAAAATAAGTAAATTCCCACAAGTCTCATATCCGAAGGTTCGCTTCCGGACTTGGGTTTCTCAACTATCCCACGGATACGGTCATTCTCCAAATCCACTATTCCATATTTGGATGGTGTATTGGTTCTGGTTATTCCCAAAGTGGCAATATTTTCCGACTCTTTATGCTTTTCAATAAACTCCTTTGCCAGATTATGGAAATTAAACTGACTGGCGTTTATTACAAAGAAATCCTTTGTAATATATTCCCCGGCCGACAGAATAGCATCAGCCTGCCCCAGGGGTCTTTTTTCGGAAACATATCTTACTCCTTCAAAAGCCGGTATAGACTCGCAGATTTCTTTTTCTCTTTCAAAATTTTTGGACCCTAAAACCAAAATAATTTCTGAGGGATTAAGTTTTTTAACACTCTCAAGAGTTCTTTCCAGAATCGTTTTTCCGGCCAGTCTGAAAAAGCTTTTATGAATATCGTTAAAGGGAAAAAATCTTGAAGATTCTCCTCCCGCCAATATCACAACCTGATATTCCATATTATTTACTTATATATTCTCTCACAATTTTCTTATCTGACCAAGGAATCTCGTGTACTCCGTCTAAATTCATGGATTTTTCATGTCCTTTTCCAAAAATCCCCACCAGATCTCCTTTTTTTGCAATCCCCAAGGCTATTTCAATAGCCTTTTTTCTATCAGGCTCGCTATGGACTGTACTATTCCCCAAAGTCATTCCTTTTTTTATTTGAGCAATAATATCCTCCGCTTTTTCACTTCTTGGATCCTCAGCCGTCAAAATCACTTCATCTGCAAGTTCTGAGGCAACCTTGCCCATTTTGGGGCGTTTATAGGAATCCCTTTCGCCGGCACAACCAAAAACAGCAATAAGTTTGCCTTTTGTTTCTAAACGTAGATAGGTTAGCGCTGCTTCAAGTGAGTCCGGTGTGTGTGCGAAATCCACAAAAATCCTAATGCCTTTGTCATTCTTAATTTCCTCCAGCCTACCTTCAGGTAATTCAAAGGTGTCCATGGCACGGATCGCCGAATTTCGGTCAATTTCCAAAAAGTCCATAACCTTTAGGGCCGTTTCTATATTGAGATTGTTAAATTTTCCGGGAAGAATGTTTAGTCCTGTTTCTGTCGGACCCAAAACTTTATATTTAGAGGACTCGATAAACGACTTTTTTACTTTCTTATATTCACCGAATGTTTTATGGTAGTCCAAATGCTCGGGAGCGATATTGGTCAAGGCACCGATTCTAAACTTAACTCCGGCAATCCTTTTTTGGTCTATGCCGTGAGAACTAACCTCTATAACTGCATATTCACAACCGGCATCGACCATTTCTTTCAAAAATTTATGAAGTGAGATTACGTCAGGACTTGTGACATGAAATCCCGTATCTGCCTCTTTTTCCCCGATTTTGGCTGCAATCGAGGTCACCAGACCCGTTTTTTTGCCCAACTTAGTCAACATGTGGTAAATAATAAAACAGGTGGTGGTTTTTCCCTTTGTACCGGTTACTCCGATTAACTTCAATTTATCGGACGGGTTTCCATACCATTCGGACGCCAGTTGTCCCAGAGCCTCACGCGAATCTTCCACCTTTATATATTTGGCATTATCAATTTTCAGGTCTTCTTCGCCTACAATCAGCTTAGCTCCGTTTTTTATAGCTTCCTCAATAAATTTGTGTCCGTCTGAAGTTATTCCTTTTACGGCAACGAAAATAAAATTTTCCCTGACTTCACGGGAATCGCCGGTAATCCCTGAATAATCATGAATGTCCTTTTTTAACTGTTCAAAATTTTTATGAATATTAGTCATAGCCTATATACAATTTAACATTATAGCCTGTAAGAAAAATGGTTGCATAAGAAAAGCCCAATTTAGCCTGCCAAAGGAAGTGAGTTTATACCCTTGTAGCTTATGTCGACACTCATTATTGTGGAGTCGTCTCTGTTTTTAAGCCTGAAAATCTTCTCATATTTAGGGTCGTTATCTAAAATCGGAATACCTTTGTCTATCACCGAGCCCTCGTCACTATTTTCATCAATTACATTGAATAGACTTCTGACTGAATCCTCAAAACTGACACCATCTCCCGTGTATGGCTGGATTGTTCCGTCCGAAAACATCATGACACGCTCAATATTGCCATTCAGTTTGTATTCATTGGTGTAATAAAGTCGGTTTCCTATAAGTTGCTGCATTCCATTCAGAATTCCACATCCTCCGGGGCTATTTATTTTTCTTCTAAATGAATCTTTGAGATGTGCTTCACAAAGCGGTTTTGTTTTCGGATCTTTTCTAACCTCATTCCGGGCAATATTATACTTCTCGCAAAGGCTAATAAAATACTCATTCGTTTCCTTGTCGAACCTTTCATTCGTGTTGTTGCTGGCAACCTCAATTTCTCCGTTTTGCTTTTGCAAAGCAATAAAGGTATCCGCAACCTGCGCTACTGTCATTTTTTCGTTGGGAACATCGATAAGCACAAGTGCGGCCGCCATTCCCGGAATGCTACAGGGGTCGGAATAATCCACACCAGGAACTCTATCAAACTTAACAGGAAGCCAACTGTTAATTGTTTTTAACACATCCTCCGCGGTTATGTCGTCCGGCTGACAAAGTTTTCTAAATTCCTCACTTTTCCGAAATATCATCGAGGTCAGATGTGAAACATAAAATGCCCCGCTCATCTCAAGCCTTTCCAAACCCTCAATTTTTTTCTGACTTGAGGCTCCGTCAAAAACAGCAAGAAGAGTCCTTCCTTTACCCATGGGGAAAACGGCATAAGAATCTTCGTTCATTTTGCCAGCCGCGCCTGAGCCGACGGTTTCCGCAAAGTAAGAACCGCCGATGAATTCTCCACGTTCAATGTTTCGCTCAAGTTTTTTCTTCTCTTCATCATTCAGAACCAATTCCTCATAATAAGGCAGCTCATGCCCTTCCGGGTTGATTCCGATTGAGGTGTCAATTACACGTTCCATATTGATTAAATTACTTTCGTTGTTTTCTTCATCGACCTAAAAACCGGGTGTGCATTTTCCGGATCCCCTATATATTGGGGAAATCCGGGTGCGGGCACCGCGTTGATTAATGTCTTTTCGCCATTTTGGTCGACTTCAAGTGAATAGTGCACTCCAAGACCCGCTTTGGCTTCGGGATGAACTAAAATGTCCACCTGGGCGGTGGGGAATTCCTGTTTTACTGCTTTTTCTATCTGCGATACGGAGTTCCGGCAATTTCCTGCATCACTCAATGAATCCTTCTCCTGAAGAAGTTTTCTTACAAAGGCGCCTGTTCTTTCCATAGTGTTAGTCTAATTTATGAATCACCCACGACCTCACGGTCGGGGTTTCTTCTCATTCAGATTCACATCAAAGCTGTGAATCTGTGCTCGTCGTAAACGACTCGCTAAAAGCATTCATCCACTTGCTAACGCAAGTGTTTTTCTGCTTTGATGATAAAAAC
>LCBU01000028.1 GCA_000997405.1 Candidatus Woesebacteria bacterium GW2011_GWA1_41_7
GAGGCAGGATAAATCCAAAGTGTCACTTTTTCTCTTTGGAAAACATATTTAAGCAAAAAGTAGATTCCCAGAGGTCCCAAGATCAAGCTGAAAAATATCGAAAAATAACGGATAAATGAAGAGGGTATCAATACCGAGACAAGCCATAAGGTAAGCACCCTGGGCAAATCTGACATATCAGAATGCGCTGAAATTGCTCCCAAGCCCATCTCCCCTCCCCAAACGTGAGAAAGCATTCTTTTCGCGTTAAGTGAGAAATTGAATTCCGGATGCATCGAATCCCAACCTATCAGGTAAGTTTCCGGAGTGTAATTTTTAAATGAAATGAACAAAACTCCCAAAACAAGCACTATCGGAAAAAATAAACTCAAAAACTTTGATGATTTATTAATTGAAGACATTTTTAGAGATCTAATTAATCATATCACTTAGAAACTCTGGTGTTGAAGCTGAAACTACTAGGGGCTGGCAGGAATCGAATTGACAAAAAACATCAATTTGAGTTCTCACCAACCCCCATCTTAGACATAAGCCTAAGGCCAACCTACCAAAACCTTGGTAAAACAGCTTCCCCCGCCTGAAAGTTCCATCGTGATGATGAAATTTCCGCCGGGATAGGCATAGTCGTGCCAAGTCTGGCCGGATCCGGAAGGACCGGAAAATTGTTCGGTATGTGTACCATCGCCGAATGAAACTGAGTGAGACCCATCACCCGCTTCGCTCCAAGTTGTATCGAAAACGACATGATTGGCGTTTTGACTCGAAACCGTTATGGAACAAGATGGGTTTTGACCCGCATTCATTATGATGGGAAGGTAAACCGTATAGGTTTCCTCTACAGGTCGATCGTCGACAACAATCTCACCGGTCCAAACATCAACCCAGTTTCCCAGATCAATAGACGGATGGTAAGTCGTCAAACCACCGACACTATAAGCGTAGTCGTGGGAAAAGCTTGCGCTACCCGAGACCCCAGAAAGAACAGTTTCTGTACCGTCACCGAATTGAAAATGCCAAATGGCAGTTTCCGCCGGCTCATCGGTTACCCACTCGACGTGGAACTGGACGCGATTGAACGATTGTACCTGTTGCACACCTAAAGATGCGCCACTTTGAATCGATTGTGCACTGACCACAAAAGGCAGGCACAACAAAATCAGGATTATCACTGCTGCGATAACCAGATAGACAATACTTCTCTTCTTGCCTTTTCCACCCATTTCATCCTCCTTTAGGATTGGCTTAGGAATGATTAAAAGTGCGAATTAGATAACTCCGCATTTGGAATTACTTAATACCTTTTTCTTGTAAACACTTAGAATAAAGGTCAGAAACGGGGTACCAAACAATGACATTGTCAGCTCCAGTTACTTGATATCTAGAGCTCTCCGCACATTGGAATCGTGCTTCATTTTCAATTTCTATTTCCCTCAATGAAGCGAACTTGTTTAAGCCAACAAAAGAAACTGCAGTGAGAGCTGCAGTTAAAATAACAAAACCCAATAACGTTCCTATCTGGTTTTTCATTCGGCTAAATTAACAAAGAAGATCTTTTATTGACTTAGTCGAACGGCCCTGCACAAATCAAATTTAATCACCAAAAGGTGAAGAAAAAGAAATGTGCAGAGCCGGATCGAGGCAAATATATAGGACCCAGTCCTGATGACCCTACTGAGTAGGTTTTACAACGGTCTTAGCCTGCGCGATAATCGCGTCACCAGCGTGCACAATGACGGTAACATCAATGGATTTACATCCACCGGGGATACCGCAGTTTGCACCGCTATTGCCAGGCTGGCCATTGTTCATCAATTCTCCAGGGTGGGAATAAGTCTTCATGTTCAGCATAGATGCCGAACCGTGAGACACAAGTCCCCACACACCCCATTCCAGGGTATCGCCATTAAAATAACGGCCACGGAGAGTGAATCCATTGTCTACGTACTGATTCCTCCAGGTGTAGGATTGATCCATGACATTAATCAGAACCAACATGCACCCTTTGGACATATCACCCTTACAAACCTGATCAAGGAATTGGTAGTCACCGGTAATATACCGATACTCCCAAGCCCCGACGGGAATGTCGCAAGGAGATTGCCAACAATACGGCGTACTGTACGTGCCATATTCCATTCCATCCGGAACACAATCCTTCTCAGGATTGTCCGCGCATTTGACAACGCGAAAATCCGGAACGTCTGGATTGGGAAGATTTGGGAAGTATTTCCATAAAGACGGAGCTGGGTCCTTAAGGCGTCCGAGCCATCCGGCGACAATTGAATTGTCAGCCAAACGATCGGTGCCTTGGATTGTCCAAGCTCCATGAGAAACATCTTCCACAAATGCGACAGGTGCTACTGCAACAACTAAGTCATCCTTAGAAGCAGCTGCACTCTGTGCCAATACCGGATCTGGGATTGTCGGTGTGGCGGTTTCAATCACGGTAATAATTACCGTTGATTGAGGTACTGGCGTTGGCTGTGAAGCCAAAGCTTTGTCCACCATAACCTGTACAGTCGCGTTAAGATCCGGGGTGGGTGTCGCAACCTTAATAGCGTTACACGCTGAAAGGAAGAGACCCATCAATACAAGAAGAACAAGAATCTTTTTCATGGCTCCCTCCTTAGGAGACATTTCTTTGTTTGGTTACCATAAGGGTCACGATGCTGATCACTGCAAAAGCAAGGCCAGCTGCCGCAACCCAGAGAACCCAAGGTTCCACCTGCACATAGCGCAAGAGTTTTACAAGCGCGATTGCGACGATGGACAAAACGGCCACAATCGCTACAATACCAATTCCCAAGCCGATCAACGAGAAATTTCTCCTCGCTGTCAACCAGGTCATTGCCGTAGATGCGGCCCTATCAGGTACAAGCCAAGCCATCAGGACTAAAAATCCGATGAGAAAAGCTGCACCACCCAACAAAAACGAATAAAGATCAAAATTCATTGACTCCTCCTTCTCTTTAAAACAGGATGATTTCTCTGGCCAGAGAACCCACCTAACGGTGAGGGTCTGAAAACTAATAAAGGAAAAAACAAAAACTTATGCCTTTAATTTTCAGAATCCCGCCGCCGGAAAAGCTTAGCCAGAAATTTGCCTCGATTTGTTAAAGAACCTTTCGAGTCTGCTCAGGGACGTATTACCCTAGCTATTAGGGCTGCCTTGAGATTCGAATTTGTAAGTAGTCAGCTGTCCTTTAATTTTAAAAGGACAGGTAACTACCCACAATTATTCAGTCTTTTTAAGTTTTCTTGAAAAGTATGCTATAACGCCTGAGGCGCCAAGAAAACCTGAAGCAATAAGGGGAATGTTTTCGGCAATACCGGTTTCTATGGGAGTATGAACTCCACAGACAACTCCGCCCCCATAGTTCTGGGTGCAGACAGTTACCTCACCTTGTGCCGAAACACCGGCTGGCAAGGCGAAAAAGACAAAAACGATCATACTGATAAGTAGCTTTTTCATTAGGGTTGAATTGTATCTCATAATTTTTGATTTGTCAAATATTATAGGTGGTTACTGTTAAGAAACCAGTTTGGCGTATACAAAAATCCTCTCCGGACCGCTCAGAGTTTCACAGGTATAAAGGATGAGGTCGGCCGAATAGTCGGTAATTGCCTCACCTTTTTCGGTTTTATAGACCCCATAGGTATATTGCCTCTGTTCCCAAATTACGGTAACTACATCCCCGACCTGGACTTTAGGGAGGTTGTAAAAAGAACTCTTGTGTCTAAAGGAATTAGTCCAAGCTAAGTATCCAAACCTGTGAGCTGCCAAAATTATGGGCGCTCCGTCTACATCAGGTTCTCCGAAATCCGAAACCCTCCAAACTCCCTTTTTGAGAGCGGTTTCATAATTTTCGTAAGTAGATTCCTCAATGTCTGTGTCTACACCAATGGATGGAACTGAGAGGCGGTTAATCTTGGAAAGTGTAGGATCAAAACCCGGTAAGGTTCTTCCGTTTGCAGACTCGGCAGCTTTAGCAAGCCTATCAGCCTCGCTACCTGAAAGTTTAAGATTGGCTACAATTCCCGGAATAAAATATATTGCCAAAATGAAAGCTCCTATAATGGCCAGGATTCTTGCCAATTTAATGGAAAATGGCTTTTTTTGAACAGTCGTGTCGGCTTCGTAAGCCACGCCAGAACTTTCCTCTTCCAAGGCTATCCCCTCAAGTAAGTTGATCTTAAAACTGTTTTTCAAACCTGAATTCAAGTTTGTGTCCTCCGACCAACCTGCATTGTATAAATCATAAAAAGATGTTTCTGTCATATTTATAACACCAAAAAAGCGCGACTATTCTATCTCCCTTAGGAATGGGTAGATCCCCTGCCCTAGAATCCACCCATCCCTAAGATTGACAAACAATCGCGCACTTTCCGGAGTCAATATGCCTAAAAGGCACTTGACAACCCTTTCTAATCGTTTTAGTCTGATTACGATTTGTCTTGATTGTTTAGCCTGTTTCCTGTCCGCAAGACAAATCCCGTGTCCAGACATTTTTTACGAAACGTCTGGTTTAGTTATTGAAAGAGCATCTCTATTCGTGGCGAGTCCCACTAGAAATTAGAGGAGAACCCAACGATGGCGATGCTCTTTTTTTGTGTTTCAAAGTTCCACCTAAAATACTACACCCCAAAATCAATTTTGTCAAACCCTATAGCCATAATTAATTCACATTTTGTTGCCCCCATAGTATTTTTATGCCTTAAAAGAGCCGTATTTTCGGTTAAAAATATTACGCAAAAATAAATGTGGATATCTCGGGGATATCTGATTACTTGAGAAATACGCTTACTTCCGCTTACCTGAAGAGGTGCTTAATAGCTTGATTTATGTACTTGTAGTCTTTGGAGCTTATCGGGCTTTTGAAGCCAAGCCTACTGGCTTCTCTCATCCTCTTTTCCTCTGCCACGACTTCCCTTATTTCACCCAGAAGACCCACCTCCCCGACTGCAATAGTTGATCCGGGAATTGGTTTGTCATAATAAGCCGAAGCAATAGCAAGACAAATGGCCAGGTCAGTAGCCGGTTCCGTAATTTTAAATCCTCCTGCTACATTTACAAAAACATCACTGTCATAAAGAGGAATACCTGAACGCCTCGTTAAAACTGCCAAAAGAAGTTCCAACCGCCTTGAGTCAATTCCTTGCGCAACACGCCTTGGAATGGCCAATTTTGTGGGCACAACAAGAGCCTGAATTTCCATTAATATCGGCCTTGTTCCCTGCATGACTGAGGTTACGATGCTTCCGGAAACGCTTTTTTGATTTTTCTCTATGAAAGCCTTTTCAATATCCTCAACAGGCTGTAAACCCCTGTCAACCATCTCAAAAACACCTACTTCATCGGTCGGACCAAACCTGTTTTTAACAGCTCTTAAAATCCGCGTCGTTAAAGTCTTATCGCCTTCAAACCACAAAACAGTATCTACTATGTGAGCCAGCACAGCAGGCCCTGCCACAGTACCTTCTTTGGTTACGTGCCCAACTAAGAATAAGGGTACATTTTTGGCTTTGGCTATATGCAGTAATCGGTTTGCACACTCTCTTACCTGACCTACGCTTCCGGCCATGCCTGAGAGATCCCCTGTAGTCATGGTTTGGATAGAATCAACTATAATCGCACTAACCGTACTGTCATCAAGTTGGGATATTACATTATCTACATCCGTTTCTTCCAAAAGGTCTATATTTACCCCTTTAAGCCCAAGCCTGTCTGCACGCACTTTAACCTGATTCGCCGATTCCTCACCACAAACGTACAACACAGATGATTGGATTGATAATTGGGCCGCCAGTTGAGTCAGGAGAGTCGATTTACCTATACCGGGTTCTCCGGCTATAAGAACTGCCTGACCGGGGACAAGCCCCCCACCAAGTACTCTGTCTAATTCCGAAATCTTGGTAGAAACACGTCTAATTGAGGCTGATTTTATTTCAGAAAGTTTAATCGGTTTAGAAACCGCTGCCGTTCTATTCCCACCTTTTGTCTCCTTCTTTTTACCTATTGAAACGACAGTTTCAACGAGTGTATTCCACTCTCCGCAATTCGGACACCTTCCAAGCCAACCGGTAGATTCATATCCGCACTGCTGACAAACATACTTTGAATGGAAAGCCATTTGGCCAATTGTAGAAGTTATTTCAAGACCTCGCAATAGTCTTGGAATTGAGGATTATTTGTAGCCAACCGGGAGAGCTGTCAAAACAAGTCCCAAAGCGATTCTTTTGTCCTTAACATTGACCTCTTCAACTGTACACTTAACTTCCTCGCCGACAGTTAGCTTGACCGCAGGAGGAACCTGGGTAATATGGATAAGTCCCTCAACACCGGGGGTAAGTTCAACAAAGTACCCGAAATCGCTAGCTCTAACAATCTTTCCGGTAACTTTATCTTCAGCCTTAAATTTCTTTTCAACCGCATCCCAAGGATCTTTTTGAGCCTGTTTAATTGATAAAGCAAGTTTTCCTTCGTGGGCTGCCAGTACTTTAACGGAAACATTGTCACCAACCTTAATAACATCTGACGGAAGGTTAACGCGGCTGAATGAAAGCTCGGACACATGTACCAAGCCCTCAACACCGGCCATTTCCTTTTTGATAGGTACTTCAATTTTGACAAATGCACCAAAAGTAGCAACTGTTGTGACAACACCTGTATAAACTTCGCCCTCTTTGATCTTCTTCAAGGCTTCTTTGGTTAAGGCAATATCCCCTGCTTCTGAGATTTCTTTCTCGGAAAGAACAACTTTATTGTTCACTTTATCTACTTCCATTACTTTAGCTTTGAAGTATTTATCAACCAAATTTTGAGGATTTTTGGCTACCTCTTTACCTAATTGAGACGTCGGTATAAACCCTTCGATGCCCATTACATCAACTACAAATCCGGGTGCCGAAACACCTTTACC
>LCBU01000029.1 GCA_000997405.1 Candidatus Woesebacteria bacterium GW2011_GWA1_41_7
GGTGGGCGGACTTTCCTCAGCACAAAGCCGTGAGCCAGCTACCCACCCCGCTTCACGATGCGAGGGAAAAGAAGTTTATAAACTTTTGGGGTTTTTAAGGCGCCAGATGCCTGATAGCACTTCCCGCAGATAAACATATAAACGAGCGTTCCCAGAAAGACATCATGACCTTCTTCGACTGGCTGGACAGCAACATCCAGAAGATGAGATGGTATGACATCTCCTTCCTGAAGCTGGCCGTGTTCTTCGCTACTTTGTTCCTCATCACCGTGTGGCCGGCCTTCAGGACCTTCGTGCTGGGCTTCGCGTGGTACTGGTATCTCGCCCTCATGACCATCTTCATGATCCCATTATTGAAGAAGATGTTTTCTCGGTAATTAGGATTTCTTCAAAAACTTACACATAATTTCCGTTGACGTAGAAAGTGGAGAAATTGAAATTTCAGGACAGGTTCCCGGAATTGTTGGAGGACTTTTGACTATTAGGAAAATTAAATCGGGAAGCTTGAAAGACTTGGAGAAAGAAACTGTTGCACAAGTTGTTGAAGGTGAAGCCCCGGCTGAGGAATCTGCCTCAACTGCGGCCACAGGCGGACAAGAACATGTAGTTCAGGAGCAAAAACAGTCTGAAGCACCCAAAGCTGAAGAAGCGGCTAAAGAATAAAAAGTCGAATTATTATAAATAATATGAAAATACAAACATTTACACTTAAAGGAACAAAAGTTGAAGACACGAATCTACCAAAAGAGTTTGGAGTAAAAACAAATCCCTCGCTTTTGGCACAGGCAATCCATGTTTACGAGGAAAGAAGTCATATTGGACTCAGGAAGACCAAAACCAGATCTGAAGTTTTAAGGACAACCAAGAAAGTATATAAGCAAAAAGGAACAGGTGGGGCGAGGCACGGCAGCCGCAGAGCACCTATTTTCGTGGGAGGCGGAGTCGCTCTTGGTCCAAGACCTGTCAGAAGAATTTTAAATCTTCCTAACGATATTAAGAACAAATCTAAATTTATGACATTTGCTTTGAAAGCCGAAGACAAAGAGGTTGTTTTTGTTTCAGGAATTTCTAAATTAGGTAAAACCAAAGTTGCCATGCAGCTTTTGAAATCTCTTGAAAAAGCAACTTCTGCAAAAAGATTTACGTTTGTTCTCTCAGAGACATCAAAAGAAGCTACCAAGGCATTGAGAAATTTGGCCAATGCTTCATACGTTTTTTATAAAGATGCTAACGCTCTTGATATTTTCCGGGGTGGAATGATTGTAATAGACAAAGATATTTTTGGGGAAGAGAAGAAGGTATCGAAGGAATCAAAAATAAAGAAGGAAAAATAAAAAATGAAACCTATTTTTACAGAAAAAAGCCTTAGAGAAGCAAAACTTGGAAACTATACTTTTCAAGTTTCACCCACTATGGACAAAAAGCAGATTGCGGCCAAAATTGCACAACTTTTTGGCGTAAAAGTGGTGGGTGTCAGGACTACCAGGACCGGATCCGAAAAAGGTAAAAATGCCAGAGGCAAGAAATTCTCAATAGGGGCTGTTAAAAAGGCAATAGTCATCCTAAAAAGCGGGGACAAGATTGATATTTTTGAGGAGGGTAAAAAATAAGATATTATGAAAACTTTAAAGAGAATATTGGCTAAAAAAGCAGGAAGATCCAACGGAGTCGTCACCGTAAGGCATCAAGGTGGCCGTGAGAAAAGATTTTTGCGTACAATTGATTTCAAAAGAGACAAAAAAGATGTCTGGGGAGTTGTTGAAAAAATAGAGTACGATCCCAACAGAAATTCCGAAATTGCGTTAGTCGTAT
This sequence comes from Candidatus Woesebacteria bacterium GW2011_GWA1_41_7, assembly GCA_000997405.1. Taxonomy (GTDB): domain Bacteria; phylum Patescibacteriota; class Microgenomatia; order UBA8517; family UBA8517; genus UBA8517. The sequence continues at coordinate 1,813 of LCBU01000029.1, forward strand.
ATGAAGATGGCGACAGGCGTTATATACTAAGCCCCGTTGGTTTAAAAGTAGGATCCAAAGTTATAGCATCCGAAGTTGCGCCAACAGAGCCAGGAAATGCCCTTCCTTTGAATCTTATTCCTGTAGGTACGCCGGTTCATAACATTGAGGTAACAAAAGGAAAAGGAGGCCAGATAGTTAAGGGAGCCGGAAGCGTTGCGGTGATATTTGGAAAAGAGGACAATTTATCTACTGGAAAAGTAGTATGGGTTTTAGTTAAACTTCCTTCCGGTGAAATAAGAAAGTTTGGTCCGGAATGTTTAGCCGTGATTGGACAAATCGGAAATGTTGAATCCAAAAATGAAGTCATTGGAAAAGCCGGAAGAAACAGACATAAAGGGATTCGTCCCAGTGTCCGCGGTGTTGCTATGAACCCTCATTCTCATCCGCACGGAGGTGGAGAGGGAAGAAGCAGCGTTGGTATGAAATATCCAAAGACCTTTTACGGTAGGAAGGCTGTAGGAAAAACCAGAAGCAAGACCAGATATTCGAATCGTGTGATAGTTCAAAGAAGAGGAGGTAAGTCAATTTTAGGTTAATATGTCAAGAAGTGCTAAAAAAGGGCCGTTTGTAGACCCAATACTAGTTAAAAAAGTTGAAAAGGGAATGGGGCTTAAAGAAAGCCCTATAAAGACGTGGTCCAGGAGATGTCAGATTTCTCCTGACTTTGTCGGCAAATATTTCCAGGTTCACAATGGCCATGTATTTATTGACGTTTTTGTAACCGAGGATATGGTAGGACACAGACTTGGTGAATTTTCTCCCACAAGAACATTTAGAGGACACGGAGAGATAGTTAAGAGAACTATGGACAAGACTTAAAAAAAATGGATAACCAAAAGGAATTTAAAGCAACACAAAAATATTTATTAATGAGTCCGAGAAAAATCAGACTCGTTGTCGGAATAGTCAAAAAAATGAAACCGGCAGAGGCTGTTGAAAAGCTGCCTTTTGTTCAAAGAAGGGCAGCCGGAGAGCTTGGAAAAGTGATTAAAAGTGCAGTAGCCGCTGCTAAGGCGCAAGGGGTGTCCGAAACAGATTTAATTTTTAAAGAAATCCAAATCGGAGAAGGGCCAAGACTTAAAAGAGGAAAAGCCGTCAGTCGTGGAATGTGGCATCCTTTCAAAAAGAGAATGGCACATATCAGAGTGATCTTAACAACAATTAAAAAAGAAGAGACGAAAGCTAAAAGTGAAAAGAAAAATGAAGAGAAGATTGAGCCTGTCAAGAAAGTTGAAAAGACTAAAAAATCTGAAAAAAAGGAGGTAAAGAAATAAGCGAAAGCTTGTTTTATAAAAAACATGGGACAAAAAGTTAATCCAATAGGAATAAGAATAGGCACTTTCTTACCTTGGAAATCAAGGTGGTTTGCCGACTCTGCAAGTTTTAAGAATTTTTTGATTGAGGATATACGAATAAGAGAGCAATTAACCAAAAAGCTTAAATTGGCCGGAATCACAAGTGTTGAGATTGAGAGACTACCAAAAAGCATGGTGGTTACGATTACCGTAAGCCGTCCGGGTGTTGTTATCGGGCACGGCGGAACCGGAATTGAGGATGTCAAAAAATTTATTTTGAAGATAATGAGTGATGTCAGGAAAAAGACGGTAAAGGATCTTAAAATTGATATCAGAATAAATGAAGTTAAAAATCCCGAGCTTTCGGCATATTTAATAGCAGATAGAATTGCCGGAGAAATGGAAAGAAGAATTCCCCACAGACGCGTGGTCCAAAAGGCGATCGAGAGGGTTATGGCAGGCGGAGCCCTAGGTATAAAAGTAGTTTTGGCAGGGCGTATTAACGGGGCGGAAATATCGCGTGTAGAATCTTTTCACCAGGGGTCAGTTCCTTCCCAAACTCTTAGGGAAAACATTGATTACGCTCAAATTCCGGCACTATTAAAAAGAGGATATGTAGGAGTTAAGGTTTGGATACATAAAAAACAGGAATAAATTCATAAGAAATCTGAGGAATAACTAAAAACTTGTTTCGGAAAAAATAAAAAGTATGTTACAACCAAAAAGACGAAAATATATAAAAGATTTTAGAGGAAGAAGAAGAGGTGCCGCTACCCGCGGAAACTCAATTTCTTTCGGGGATTTTGCGATGAAAGCCCAGGAAGTTGCTTGGATAACCTCTGCCCAGATTGAGGCAGCAAGAAGAACAATTACGCATTCTCTAAAAAGAGGAGGTAGGGTTTGGGTCAGGGTTTTCCCGGACAAACCGATTACCAGCCGTCCGGCGGGAAAAAGAATGGGTGGGGGAAAAGGAGATATCTCAACCTACGTTGCAGTAGTTAAACCCGGCCTTATCCTTTTTGAAGTTGCCGGCGCTGAACCGGGAGCAATCAGAGAAGCTTTCAGAAAAGCTTCTGCGAAGCTACCCATAGACATAAAAGTGATTAGTAGAACCGAGGAATAATATTAAAAATAAATATGAAAAGAAAAGAAATTAACGAACTAAGAGGAAAAACCATCCAGGAGTTGGCTAAAATTGCCGAGGCAAAAAAGATCGAAGCAGAGAAGGCAAAGATGAAAATTATGGGAGGTAAAGAAAAGAATTTGAAAGTGCGCAGGAATTTAACCCGTGAAATTGCTAAAATACTAACCTTGGTTCGGGAAAAGGAAATTATTGAGGCGTTGTCCAGCCTTGAGCCAAAGAAGGAGGAAGTTAAATAAAATGAAAATTTTTACAGGAAAAGTTATCGGATTACAAGCAAAAACAGCAACAGTGTCCGTGGAGAGAATTAAAATTCATCCGATTTACCAAAAAAGGTTCAAAAGATCGACCAAATACCATGTTCAAGACGAGACCGGTGTAAAGATCGGTGACATGGTCAAGTTTAGCGATACCCGTCCTTATTCAAAGACTAAAAAATGGAAAATATTGCAGGTAGTTGGAGACAAGAAGGAGGCCAAGAAATAAGCATTCCTTATTTCAGACAAAAACATGATACAACTTAGAACAATGTTAGTTCCGGCAGACAATAGCGGCGCGAAGCGAATTATGGTTATTGGAGTTCCGGGAAGAGTCGGCAAATTCGCGACTATCGGTGACGTAGTCTTGGGTGTTGTTAAAGACGCCGATCCTGCCGGAGTTGTTATTAATCACGAAAAAGTTAAGGTTCTTATTGTTAGAACACACAAGGAAGTTATGAGAAAAGACGGAAGCTATGTCAGATTTGATGACAATGCAGGGGTGGTTATAGACAAACAAGGACTCCCGAGAGGCACAAGAATCTTGGGACCGGTTGCAAGGGAAGTAAAAGAAGCGGGTTACAACAAAATTGCGTCACTTGCCCGTGAGGTGGTTTAATTTCATTTATGATCAAATTTAAAACAGGAGACACAGTCAAGATAACAGCAGGAAAAGATAAAGGTAGGGACGGTAAGATTGAAAAAATATTAACGACTGAAGAAAAAGCCGTGATTCCAGGTGTTAATCTGTACAAAAAGCATGTTAAAGGTTTTGGTGAGGTTAAAGGCGGAATCTACGATATTCCGAGAGCCTTGGGTTTTGGAAAAATTGCCCTAATTTGCCCGAAATGTAAAAAAATGACCAGAGTCGGATTTAAATTTGCAGGAGAGGAAAAAGTCAGAATTTGTAAAAAATGCGGAAAAGAGATTGATACAAAATAATTATGAATAGATTACAAGAAAGATACGAAAAAGAAATAAAAGGATCCTTGGCTAAAGAGTTTGGCATCAAAAACACTTTTGCCGTTCCCAAAGTTGAAAAAGTTGTTGTGAATATGGGTATTGGAAATTTATCCAAAAATCAGCAACAAATGGATGCTTTGAAGAAAGATTTGAGCGTAATTACAGGCCAGACCCCGTCCATCAGAAATGCAAAAGTGTCAATCGCAAGCTTTAGCCTTCGTGCCGGAATGCCGGTAGGTTTAAGCGCAACTTTGAGAGGCGAAAGAATGTATTCATTTATGGACAGACTTTTTTCGATAGTTTTGCCACGTCTCAGGGATTTTAGAGGTGTTCCCTCAAAATCATTTGATAAAACGGGAAACTACACTTTAGGGTTTGATGAGCATACAGTTTTTCCCGAGATAGATTCGACCAAAAGTGCAAGTGCCCACGGTTTTGAGATTACGATTGTTACGACAGCAAAAAATGCCGAAGAATCAAAGAAGCTTTTAGAATTATTGGGTATGCCGTTTGAGAAAAATTAATAAATATGTCAACAACAGCAAAAGAAGTAAGAGAAACAAAGAAATTAAAATTTAAGATAAGATACAGGAACAGGTGTCAAATCTGTGGAAGAGGCCGTGGCTATATGCGTAAGTACGGTCTTTGCAGACTCTGTTTTAGGGAGCATGCTTTAAGAGGGGAAATTCCGGGAGTCAGAAAAGCATCCTGGTAAGCAAAAGCTTATTTGGGACAAAAGCAAAAGCTTATTTGGGACAAATTAACAATAAAATGAAAACAAAAACTAATATAAAAGAAACAGTAACAAATTATGCCGTAGGGGACTTTTTGATCAGAGTCAAAAACGTCGCAATGGCAAAAAATAAAGAAATAGTAGTCAAATCCAACAAAAAACTTGTTGCCATCTCCGAGGCTCTTAAGAAAATGGGTTTTGTTGATAGCATTAAAAACGAAAAAGGAATATTGACGGTTACTTTGACTTTCAAAAACAAACAACCAAGATTGATGGATCTTAAACTCATTTCCAAACCCGGACTTAGAGTTTATATGGGTGTTGATGAGCTTGAGGCAAAGAAAGGTCCTTCAGTTCTTTTGGTCTCGACACCTAAAGGAATGACTTCGTCACTAAAAGCAATCAAAGACAGACTGGGCGGGGAAGCAATAGCGGAGATTTGGTAATATGAGCAAAATCGGAAAAAAACCAAT
>LCBU01000030.1 GCA_000997405.1 Candidatus Woesebacteria bacterium GW2011_GWA1_41_7
TAAAAGGAAAACTTTCAAAACTTACGATCGCAATTTCATCCGGAATGGGACTTTGGCTTTTAATAAACTCAGTTTCCAGAACGGCGCAAGCTGCTTATCTTTTGGCAATCAGTGTAACCCTTCTTCTTTTGAGGAAATTCAAGGGATGGGTGATCGTGGTTCTAATGAGCCTGATATTCATGTTTATGTCTTCGGGTTTGGATGCCAGGTTTTCACAGGCTATTAAAGTGATATATGAGCATATCAAAACAGGTGAGGGTTTTAGCTATGTTCCCGGCTTTGTTGTCAGGGCAGACGAGGTCACTTTTACGGTACGGGATTCTGTGGTTGCGTCACCCACTCCCGCACCTGTTAAGGCGTTAAATGATGTTTCCATTGCAATAAGGCTCAATGTCGAATGGCCAAGGGCAATAAGAGCTTTTGTCAAAAATCCTATTTTAGGAACAGGTTACTCGTCGATTGATCTGGCAACAGACAATGATTACTTGAGAATGCTTGGGGAAATCGGCCTTTTGGGGTTTGCTGCTTTTGTGTTAATCTTTCTAAACATCGGTAAAACTTTTAATAGGAACTTTTGCTACAGCATTTTTAATTGATTTATTTGAAGCATCAAAGTTTGCCATTATTTTTTGGCTGCTTTTGGGTAGTGCCGTAAATTTGATAAAAAGTAAGTTAAATGAAGAATAAAGTTATACAATTTGTTAAGAGTAAATATTTTGAGTATATAATTATCTCAATAATTCTTATTTTAGGCTTTGTTGTGCGTCTATATAAAATAAATAATCCGATCGCCGATTGGCATAGCTGGCGCCAAGCAGATACAGCGTCTGTGAGTAGAATCTATCTTGAAAAAGGAATTAATTTACTTCTTCCGCGCTATCATGACGTTTCCGGCATCCAGTCCGGAATAAAAAACCCCGAGGGTATCCGCATGGTAGAGTTTCCTTTTTACAACGCGCTAAATGCAATACTCGCCGGTACATTTAACAATATTTCGCTTGAGGTTTGGGCGAGGTTGATTACGATTTCCTGCGCAATTATAACGGCATTTTTCTTGTATCTCATCGGAAAAAGAGTTTTGGGTACATGGACCGGACTACTGACTGCTTTTTTCTACCTTCTTGTTCCCTACAACATATATTTTACCCGCGTGATTTTACCGGATCCTATGGGAGTAATGTTTGGAGTTGTCTCTTTGTGGTCATTTTTGGAGTTCACCCGAAGTGACAAAAAGTACCTACTTATTACCTCGGCAATATTTTTTGCGATGGCACTTTTGATTAAGCCATATTTAGGCTTTTACCTTTTCCCGATAATTTATTTGGCTTTGAAAAAATACGGGATGAAAAGTTTTTTCAAGAATAAAAAGCTGATAATAGGCACCATAATTTACCTGGCAGTTGTCTTCGTTCCGTTTTTCATTTGGAGAGGATGGGTGGCAAAGTTTCCTGAGGGTATTCCTTTTTACAAATGGGCATTTAACGGAAACTTAATAAGGTTTAAGCCATCCTGGTGGTACTGGATTTTTGGTGAAAGACTGGGACATTTAATTTTAGGTTCCCTGGGTATCGTACCATTTATATTCGGTGTACTAAATACTAAGGTTAAGAATTTATTCGTTCAGGTGTTTTTGGGAGGCGCCCTTTTTTATGTAGCTGCGGTAGCCGGTGCCAATGTGATGCACGACTATTATCAAATATTGACCATACCCGTGATAGCTTTGGCTCTTGCTTCGGGTGCGGTTTATCTTTGGAAGGCAGAACATTTTAATGTCTTTTTGAGGAGAATTGTTCTGGTGGTCTCGATTGGTGTAATGCTTATTACCGGATGGAATCAGATGGTGGGTAACTTTAATGTAAATCATCCGGAAATAGTGGAAGCCGGGGCGGAGGTTAATAAAATTACAGCCAAGGAAGCGCTTATTGTGGCTCCTTACAACGGTGATACGGCATTTCTCTACCAAACGGGCAGAAGCGGTTGGCCTGCGATTGATGACTCAATTGATAACATTATCGCTAATGGGGCCGACTATTATGTTTCGGTTGACCTTGGAAGCCCCGACACAAAGATGATTGAGTCGAGGTTTAAAACTATCAAAAAGACGGACAGGTTTATAATTGTCGACCTGGTAAATCCTATAAAATAAACGTGAAGATATTAATGTTGACTCCTTACCTTCCTTTTCCTGATTCCTCGGGGGGGCAAATACGTTCCTATAACCTGATTAAGGGTTTGAGTAAAAAGCATGAAATCACTCTTTTTTCACTAATTAAAGACGATTCGGAAAGAAGATTTGTTCCCGAGCTTGAAAAATATTGCACAAAAGTAAAAGTATTCAGGCGTTCCAAATCTCCCTGGACACTCAGAAATATTTTTCTGACCGGTTTTGGTCCGTATCCGTTTTTGGTTATCAGAAACTTATCGCCTCAGCAGAAGAAAGCCGTTAAAGAGGAAATCCGTAATTTTAAATACGATCTGATTCATGCCGAAACTTTTTATGTCATGCCCCACATCCCCGAAACAAAAATCCCGATTCTTTTGGTTGAACAAACTATCGAGTATCTGGTTTACAAACACTACATGGAAGGAACAAAAAACCCCTTACTTAGATTTTTGTTATCGCTGGACGTTGCCAAGCTGAAATTTTGGGAAACCAATTTCTGGAAAAAGGCAGACAGTGTTGTTGCCGTGTCTGAGTCGGATAAGGAAGAAATGAGAAAACTGGTTCCGGATCTTAAGGTCGATCTTGTCCCAAACGGAGTCAACCTTAATTTTTTTAAAGAAAAGGATAGCTGGAAAGACAAAGAGGCCAGAATTCTTTTTATCGCGAATTTTAAATGGCTTCAGAATGTGGAAGCGGCAGAGCTTCTACTTCGGGAAGTTTTTCCTTTGGTACAGGTAAAATTACCGGATACGAAAATTTGGATTGTCGGGCAGCATATTCCCGAAGAAATTTTGTCCTATAAAAAAGATAATATTATTATCGACAATTTAAGTGAGGACGATCAAAAAGGAATAAGGGATGCTTACTACGAATCTTCGGTTTTCGTATCCCCGCTTAGAGGCCCGGGAGGAACCAGGCTGAAGCATTTGGCGGCAATGGCAGCCAAGCTTCCTCTGGTTACAACTTCGGTAGGTGCGGAAGGGCTGGGAGCTCTTGACGGTAAGGAAGTAATTATCAGGAACAGCTCCGCAGAGATAGCAGAAGCGACTCTTCAGCTTTTGGAAGACGAAAAACTTGCAGAAAAAATAGCAAAAAACGCAAGACTCTTAGTTGAAGAAAAGTTCAGCTGGTATAAAATGGGTGAATATTTAGACAAAATTTACGTCAAAAGCGCAAAAAATGAATAAACCGGAACTTTCGATAATCATTCTTAATTACAATACCAAAGAACTTTTGGAAGACTGTCTTAATTCAGTTAAAGATCACATGAGTGAAGTAAATCTTGAGGTGATAGTTTCTGATAATGCTTCAAACGACGGAAGTCCGGAAATGATTAAGAAAAAATTTCCCTGGGTGAAATATACGGAAGGACCGAATGAGGGCTTTTCCAAAGGCAATAACCGTGCGAGAAATTTAGTTGAGGGGGAGATGGTTCTTTTTCTCAATCCGGATACGGTCGTACATAAGGATGTTTTTGCAAAAACAACAAAGTTTTTAAAAGAACACAAAGATGCCGGGGCAGTAACCTGTAAACTGGTGCTTGCTAACGGAAAATTAGACAAAGACATAAGACGCCGATTTCCTATCCCCAGAATTGCCTTTGAGCATCTGGCTTTGGGTCTCAATAAGAACTATTGGTATGAAGATATACCGGAAACCGAAACACACGAAGTAGAGGCGATTCAGGGGGCCTTCTTTTTAACATGGAAGAAAATTTTGGATAAAGTTGGTTGGTTTGATGAGGAATATTTTTTTGACGGAGAAGATATAGATCTTTGCTATCAGATACATAAAGCCGGCTATAAGCTTTATTACTATCCGGAGACAACAGTAACCCACCTTAAAGGCGTTACCAAAGGTAAAGTATCCAAATGGAAGTATAAAGTTTCTCCTCAGCAAAGAAAGAAAATCCGATTGGCGGGTGTTGCTTCGATGGAGAGATTTTTCAGAAAAAACCTCTGGAAAAAATATCCGTTAATCTTTGACTACTTTGTAGTTTTCGGAATAAATATGTTCAAAATAGTAAGGTATATTAAAGTGGCAATTCTCTCTTCATATTAATGGCAAAGATACTATTGGACGGACGCCTTTACGGGCTTGAAAATGCAGGCCTGGGAAGATATTTGATTAATTTGGTTGGTGAACTTGCCAAAATCGAGTCCGAAGATGAATATGTAATACTTCTCAGAAAGAAATATTTTGATGCGCTCAACCTTCCCGGTAATTGGAAAAAGGTATTGGTGGACATCCGCCACTACAGTTTAGCTGAGCAATTAAAAATTCCCGGAATAATTAAAAAGGAAAATACCGACATAACACATTTTCCTCATTTTAATGTCCCCCTAACTTTCAGAGGAAAATTTGTTGTAACTATTCACGATATGTTGATGCACCGGAGCCGTGGACTTTCCGCAACCACACTTCCTGCGCCTTTATATTTTCTTAAAAGATTGGGCTATCGAATAGTATTTGATAATGCAGTTAGAAAATCATATTCAATTCTTGCACCAAGCCAATCGGTTAAGGATGAACTTATCGCCGAATACAATCTTAGTCCGGACAAAATCAAGGTAACTTACGAGGGTTTTGATAAAAAGATTTCAGGGGGCAACAATATCGATATGCCAAAGCCATACTTTGTTTTTACGGGAAACGCCTACCCGCACAAAAATTTACAAGGATTAATAAAAGCCATAAAAGCTTTGAACACAAAAAGTGAACATAAGGTGTTTTTGGCAATTGCCTCGGCGAGGAATATTTTTACTCAAAGAGTTGAGAAATTGATTCTGGATACAGGTGCAAAAGACTATGTAAAAATATTAGGATTTGTTCCGGACGAAAAACTAGGAAGCCTCTATAAAAATTCTATCGGATTTGTGTTTCCGTCTTTTTCCGAAGGCTTCGGTTTACCCGGTCTTGAAGCACTGGCTTCCGGTACTTTGCTATTGGCATCTAATATTAAAGTTTTCAGGGAAATTTACGGTGACAATGCCCTATACTTTGATCCGAAAGATGTGGAGTCGATAGTAGTTGCCATGAATATGGCTTTGTCTGTGGGTTCGGATGCGCGCAAAAATAAAATTTCAAAGTCAATTAGATTTGTAAATAAATATTCTTGGGCTAAAATGGCGGAGGAAACTTTAAATATTTATTATGAAAGTTGCAATAGTCTACGACCGGGTAAATAAATGGGGAGGAGCCGAGAGGGTTCTCCTTGCTCTTCATGAGATTTTCCCCAAAGCCCCTCTTTATACCTCTTTATACAATCCCAAAAATGCGCCATGGGCGAAAGTATTTCCGGAAGTTAAAACTTCTTTCCTGCAAAAGATTCCTTTTACAAAATCCAATCACGAGTTTTTGCCGGTATTTATGCCGTTGGTATTTGCTTCTTTTGATTTCTCGGATTTTGATCTTGTCATATCCGTTACTTCAGAAGCAGCAAAGGGTATTAGAAGTAAAGGTAAGACCAAGCATATTTGCTACTGCCTTACCCCCACACGCTATCTTTGGAGCGGGTACAAAGATTATTTCAGAAATCCGGTTTTTAAATTTATTACCAAGCCTGTTGTTAATTTATTGAGAAGTTGGGATAAAAGGGTGGCCATGAATCCTGAACGGATTATTGCAATTTCATCAGAAATTAAAAAACGGGTTAAGAAGTATTACGGTAGAGATTCCGCAATAATTTTTCCTCCTGTGGATACCGCTAAAACAGGGGTCAAAAACAATAAAACAGAAGGCAGCAAATACTTTTTATTAGTCAGCCGGCTGGATTACGGATATAAAAAAGTTGATTTGGCTATTGATGCTTTTAACGAGTTGGGCCTACCTTTAGTGATACTCGGAACGGGCAGAGAAGAGAGTCGACTTAAAAAAATGTCTTTAGGAAACATCAAGTTCGCAGGGCGGGTCAATGAAAAGAAATTGGCGGAGTATTATTCGGGAGCAAAGGCACCTTTGATGCCCCAGGAGGAGGATTTTGGAATTGTCGCAGTTGAGGCGCAGAGCTATGGAGTACCGGTTATAGCCTATAAAAAGGGCGGGGCAACAGATACAGTCGGCAAGTTTGAAAAAATGAGCTTTAATAAAAAAGCGATTATGAGTAATGCCCGCAAGTTTTCTAAAAGTAGATTTAAAAAAGAGTTTCTTGATATAGTTAAAAAGGTGGTACACTAATTACAAGTGAAAATTCTAAAGATTTTGTCCAAGTTGAAAATGAGAGGGGCAGATGACTACAAAAATCACCTGTACGCCCTTATATTGGCCGGTGGTGGAGGTACCAGGCTTTGGCCAAGATCCAGACAAAAAACCCCAAAACAATTTTTAAAACTTTTCGATAACGAAACCCTCACTCAAGTAGCAATTAGACGTTTTACCGAAATCCTTCCCTGGGAAAATATTTTTATAGTTACCGTTTCATCGGATTATAAAAAAGAAATTCTTAAAGAGGTCCCGCAGATGCGACCCGAAAATATTATCGTTGAACCGGTTAGACGGGAGACCGGTCCTGCACACGCCTTAGGAGCCCTTTATATCGAATCAAGAGATCCTGACGCTGTGATTATGACAGAATCGGCCGACAGAATTGTCAAACCTGTTTCAAGATATTTGGAAACTCTTTTGAAAGCCGCAAAAGTAGCATACCAAGACCACGTTTTAATCGCCATGGGAGTGGAACCGAGATATCCCCACACAGGTTTGGGACATATCAAAAAAGGAAAGAAGATCCGCATTAAAGGAAGTGTCGATTTTTACAAGTTGGACGGGTTTGTTGAAAAGCCTCCCATTGAACTTGCAAAAAGATATATATGTTTGGACTGCGGGAGACCTTCTGAATTCTTTCAAAAAACATAAACCGGAAATTTATAAATATCTTCAGGAGATAAAAACACACCTGGGTAAGCCCGATGAGGCAAAGTTTTTGGAATCGGAATACAAAAAGATGCCTGCTATCTCGGTCGATTATGCAATAAGTGAGAGGGAAAAGAATTTTTATGTGGTAGCGGGGGACTTTTTCTGGACAGACATAGGAGATTGGAGAGAAGTTTGGGCTAATTCCAAAAAGGACAATAAGAGCAATGTTATTATTTCAGGTGATGAGCCCGGTGGTGAAGTCATGACTTTTGACACATCCGACGCTCTGGTTCATTCAGATGGCAGAATGGTGGCCCTGGTAGGCCTCGATAACGTAATAGTTGTTGATACGAAGGATGCACTTCTGGTGTGTTCCAAAAGCCACGCCCAAAGCGTCAAGAAAGTAGTCGAAGAGCTTAAGGAAAAAAAGAGGGTAGACCTTCTTTAAAATTATGTTATATGACATCGTAAAAAGAACGATTGATATAGTTTTGTCCATAATACTAATAATTGTTTTTTTCCCCATCATGCTTGTAACCTCAATTGTTATCAAAGTTACGTCCCCCGGTCCTGTGCTTGTTGAAAAAACAAATTCACACATGAAGAGGATTGGTAAAGGAGGTAAAGTTTTCAGACTTTTTAAGTTCCGCTCAATGCCTGTTAACGCGGATTATCTTTTAACCAAAGACCCCAGATTTAAAAAACTTTATAACGAATACAAAAGATCGAGTTTTAAACTGCACGAAGACCCACGCGTGACGAAGTTCGGAAAGTTTATTCGTAAGTATTCAATTGATGAAACGCCCCAGTTTTTTAACGTCCTGAGAGGAGATATGAGCATGGTTGGACCGAGGCCGTATCACGCAGATGAACTGACAGAACAGCAAAAAAGATATCCGGGAACGGAAATTTATGTGAAAGAGACACAAACGGTAAAGCCCGGTATTACCGGATTTTGGCAGGTAACCGGCAGGAGTAATATCAATTTTGACAAGAGAATAGAAATGGATGCTGACTATGCCAAGAAAAAATCTCTTCTTATGGATATTATGATTATCCTCAAAACTCCGATAGCAATGATAAGCGGAGTCGGAGCAGTTTAGCTTCAGAGACCTTTAGGAAAATTGCATTTTATTGTATTATTAAATTTATATGGAAAATTCTTCGCTTCTTGTTCCCAAGACTAATGTTGCTGCGGAAAAATCTGTAGCAAGTCCTGTTGTTCAAGCACCAGTTCCGGAAAAAACAGCAGAAAAAGCCGCCTTTGTAAAACCAAAAAAGAAATGGATAAAAATTGCCCTTTATATAGGCATATTCATATTGGCTTTTCTGATCTATAACATTGTTTCGGGATTTGTGATTTACAAAAGGGCAATGAGGTTAAAAGAAAACGCCTCAGCTCTATCACTAGCCGCAAAATCTCAGGATTTGGCACTTTTAAAAACTGAAGTAGGAAATACAAAAAGATCTTTAGGTAGTCTTTCTTCGTCTTATAAGTTGGTAGCTTGGGAAAAGTTCATTCCGTTTATAGGGTCTTACGTATCCGACGGGGGTCATGTGCTTACCGCAGGTCAGGCCGGACTTGATGCCGGGGAAACGGTTTTGACTGTAATCGAGCCTTACGCCGACCTACTTGGTTTTGCCAACGGAAATTCAAATGTATTGGGTGCCGAAACAAGCGAGCAAACAACACAGGACAGAATTAATTTTATCGTTAAAGCCATTCCGGATCTGATTCCCCAGATTGACACAATTTCCGGGAAAGTAAAAATTGTCCAGGAGGAAATTTCCAAAATAAATGCCGACAGATATCCTAAGGAAGTCAGAGGGTTGGCAGTAAGAGCTCAAATTAAAAAGGCGCAGGATTTAACAACTGAAATAGGCACCTACATTGTAAACGCTAAGCCATTCCTGGAATCGGCACCATACCTTCTTGGTGTGGAATCCCCCAGAACATATTTGGTTCTTTTCCAAAACGATAAAGAGCTGAGGCCAACCGGAGGATTTATGACTGCCTATGCGGTTATGAAAGTTGATAATGCCACTTTTACACCGGTGACAAGCGACGACATTTACACCTTGGATGCAAAGTATTCTCCCACCATTCAAGCACCCAAGCCGATTATTGATTATATTAAAGGTCCTTATGCATTGTCTCAGAGGTGGAGACTTAGAGATATGAACTGGTCACCTGACTTTGCAACCAGTATGGGAATTTTTGTCCCGGCTGCAGAAAAAGCCGGTATTACAAAGATAGACGGGATTATCGCTGTCGACACACATCTTTTGGTTGACCTTTTGGAGGTTATGGGAAAAATCGGCGTTCCCGGATATGGAAACTTTAGTACGGAAATTGTTAAGGAATGTAACTGCGCACAGGTGATATATGAACTTGAGTCCTTTGCGGATGTGGAGGGCGCTATCATATGGGATCCTCTGACAGGAAAAATTATTTCTGCCCCGGCAAATTACAACAATAGAAAAGCAATAATAGGCCCACTCATGAATTCAATTTTGGCAAATTCTCTTGCTCAGCCAAAGGAAAAAATCCCGGATTTGCTTTCTGCGGTATTTAGCTCCATGGCGGAAAAGCATGTTCTTTTCTACCTTATGGATGAAAAAGTGCAATCGGCTGTTTCGAATTTCGGATTGGGTGGAGCGATCAATCAGGATTACCAATCGGATTATTTACATATCAGTGATGCAAATTTGGGCGGCAGAAAAAGTAACCTTTACGCATATGAAGATGTAACTCAGGATGTGGAAATTTCCGGTGACGGGACAGTAACCAAAACAGTGAGCATTACTTATCAAAATCCTGAAAAACAGGACGGTTGGCTTAACTCCGTATTACCGACCTGGGTACGTGTATATGTTCCCAAGGGAAGCGAGCTTATTTCCAGTGAAGGCCTTGAAAAATCGGAAGCCCCATACGAGGATTTGGGTAAAACCGTGTTTGCAGGATTTTTCAAACTAAGGCCGGAGGGTGTCTCGAAAGTTACACTTAAATACAAACTTCCCTTTAAAGTTTCAAAAGAGTATAAACTTTTGATTCAAAAACAGCCGGGGACGGACGGATTTTTGTATACGGTGAATGTAGGTAAACAAATGGAAGAATTTAAGTTAACCACAGATAAGGAACTGAAATTTGGATTATAAATGATACCCCGCAGTTATGTTTCCGAAGGCTTCGTACTTGCAAGGAGGAATTTTAAAGAAGCGGATAGAATTCTCGACATTTACTCCAAAGACAAAGGAAAAGTCTCCCTCATTGCCAAAGGGATAAGGCGGCCCGGAAGTCGTAAAAGGGGACACTTGGAAATTTTTAGCAGGATTAAATTTCAGGCAATTTCCGGCAAAGGTATGGGCATAATGACCGAAGTTGAAACAATCGATGATTTTGAGTCATTAAGAAAATCAATTAAAAAAGTGTCACTTGCTTATTACTTTGTAGAAGTTCTTTCCAAAGCCACACACGAGGGTGAAGGGAATATTGAGCTTTATAACTTTATTTCGGATTTGATGGAAAAGCTTAAAACCGCCAAAAAACTAAAAGATTTAAGACTCGAATTTGTTACACAACTTTTAAAAATTCTGGGTTATTGGCCGAGAGACAAAGAACTTCCTTCTCCCGATGCAAAACTTGATGAGGTTATTGAGCGCCAAATTTACTCAAAAAGAGTTGGAAAGATGATGTTAGAATAAATATATGCCTGAAAAAATACTGAGCGTCACGGGTTTGAGTGTAGAGTTGGACGGACATAAGATTCTCAAAAATATAAGTTTTGAGCTTAACCGTGACTCCACGATGGTTGTATTGGGTCCAAACGGAGCCGGAAAAACAATACTTTTTAAGGCACTTCTGGGACTTATTCCTTTTAAAGGATCGGTCGATTGGGCAAAAGATACAAGGATCGGATATGTCCCGCAAAAACTTGCCGTTGATAAAGACTTGCCACTAACCGTTAATGAGTTTTTAAATTCAAAGGAAAATAATAAAGAAAAAATTTCCGAAGTGATGCGCAAGGTCGGCTTTTTGAAAGAAGCCGAGCATATACATAACGACATGAGGGTTTTAAAAACAAGAGTCGGAGATCTTTCCGGAGGTGAGCTTCAAAGAGTACTCATTGCTTACGCACTTTTGGGAGACCCCAATGTTCTCCTTTTTGACGAGCCGACTGCAGGGATTGATGTTGCCGGGGAAGAAACGGTTTACGGGCTTATCAATAAATTAAAAGCGGACAAGGATCTGACTATAATCTTTATTTCCCACGAACTTGAAATAGTCAGTAAATATGCAGACTCGGTACTTTGTTTAAATAAAGATAAGATTTGTTTTGGTCCTCCCGACACTACAATTGACAAGGAAGTTTTGGAAAAAATGTACGGATCCGAGGCGCATCTTTACCATCACCATGACTGATAATTTATTGATTTTACTATTGGTGGGAGCTTTATCCGGAGCGGTTTCGGGATACTTGGGAAGTTTTATGGTACTAAGAAGAATGTCCCTGGTGGGGGATGCTTTGAGCCATGTCGCCCTACCCGGAATTGCAATTGCCCTGGCAATAGGAATAAATCCCATGTTTGGCGCTCTTTTGGCTTTAATCCTGGCGGCTGTCGGAATATGGTACCTTAGTGAACATTCGGAAGTTTATCCTGAGGCTTTGGTCGGAATATTTTTTACCACATCACTGTCACTGGGACTTTTAATAACTCCTGAAGTAGAACTTTTGGAAGCACTATTCGGAGATATAGATAAAATTGGGATTAACGATGGAATATTTACACTAATCGGAGCGATTCTTATTTTTATAGCAACAATTGCCATTTCCAAAAAACTTCTTTTGATGATTGTTTCAAAAGATTTGGCCAAATCCCAAAAAATAAATACATCAATAATTGATCTGATTTACCTGATTTTGGTTTCCTGTGTAGTTGCGCTTGGAGTAAAGTTTTTGGGAACGCTTCTTACCGGAGCAATGGTAATTATCCCCGCGGTTACTGCCAAAAATGTTGCCGGAAGTATTAAAAGTTTCCAGGTCACCTCTGTTATCATAGGCGTGGCCTCCACAATCATTGGAATTTTGGCCGCAAGATATTTTGGAGCCGCTTCCGGCCCGATAATTGTACTTACGGCAATTGCCTTCTTTGTGGTTAGCTTCATTTTCCGAAGAAAGAAATAAATCAGTAAAATATAATTTTCTGTGAGAATTCAGGACGACATCATACGTAGAAGTGTTAATATGAGGTTAGATGAAGCTAAATAAACTCACCCAGGAGCAATATGACGTTTGCTTTTTAAAAGTTACCGAGGCTCCGGGGAGTGGAAAGTATGATAAATATTTTGAGCCCGGGGAGTACATGTGTGTTGCCTGTGGGCAAAAACTTTTTTCTTCAGAGACAAAATATGATTCAGGTACCGGCTGGCCGGCATTTTGGGATGTGGCGGGGCCACATTTAATTAAGAGAGAAACTGACTTCAGTATGGTTGTGCCAAGAACAGAAGTTCTTTGCAAAAGTTGCGGAGCACACCTTGGGCATGTTTTTGAGGACGGGCCAAAACCGACAAAAAAGCGCTACTGTATAAACTCACTTGCCCTGTCTTTCGTTGCAGATAATTGAGGGTCTACTAATTGTAAATATTCCTCAGTCGGTTAAATATTTTATGGAAAGAGAAAATAACAGGTTTAATAAAGAAGTATCGCTTTTTAGAAAGCTTTCGTTTCTGGATTTGCCTCTTTTTGATTTTGCGGTTTTCGGAAGCGCCCCGATGGTAGCTCATGGCCTCAAAAGGTCAATAAATGATTTAGATGTGATTGCCCGCAAAAGCGCCTGGGAGAAGGCGAAAACGTTCGGTACCCCAGAAGTTTCAAGAAGCAAATTTGGAAGTGTCATTAGCTTGATGGGTGGAGCTATCGAGGTGTTCGATCAATGGCCGCCTGAGGGAAAGTGGAACATAGACAAGCTGATTGACGAGGCTGAGATTATTAACGGACTGAGGTTTGTCAGACTCGAAGTTGTTGCAGAATGGAAAAGAGACAGTAGTAGGAGAAAAGACCTTGAAGATATTACCCAAATAGAAAATTTCCTGCGTCGTTACAGAGGGGATCAATAAATTTTTTGTAAAAATGCTAAAATAAATTGTGGCAGAAAAGCGCAAGAAAACCGGTCTATATTTATTGATTATTGTGGGCATTATTGCGTTGGCCGGAGTATTAATATATTTGTCTACTCCGAAAAAGAAGTCGGGAGATAGCTTTCTTGCTCCCGGAAAAAATTGGAATTCCCCCAAAAAAGTTGAAGACTACTTCGTTGAGATGTTAAACATGAACCCCGACGAGGCCATTATTGTAAGACAAAGAGGTGGGTCTCAGGGAACGATTGATCTTAGATTAAGCGACAAGACGACCTTGGAGGCACTTATCGGAAATCTCTATTATTACGGTTTTATAAGAAACCAGGAATCTTTTCGCTACGCGCTTCTGCATACGGATGATATGGGTTCGGGCGATAAAGTGATTGTTGTTGACGAAAAAAGAGCCATTGATGTAAATGCGGAATACAGGATTTCGGAAGATATGGACGCCTGGCAGATTGCAGATATTCTTCTGAATAAGCCTTCGGGACGTTTTG
>LCBU01000031.1 GCA_000997405.1 Candidatus Woesebacteria bacterium GW2011_GWA1_41_7
CCCTCAGTGTCCACAAAAATATTAATAAGCTGAGATAAGCAAAGCTTGTCTCAAGCATTCGTGAGACTCATGCTGAGATAGCCAAGGTGGTCAAGGCGGGCGCCTGAAGAGCGTCATATCCAGGTTCGACTCCTGGTCTCAGCACAAGTATAAAATAAATATTTGCGGCGGTAGTTCAGTGGTAGAATGCTTCCTTGCCAAGGAAGAGGTCGAGGGTTCAAATCCCTTCCGCCGCTCAAAAATTTGGGTAAACTTGACATATCCTCCGGCATTGTGGCATTCTGATTTAATGGATAGGAGCATTCTGATTCAGGAGGATGATTTTGGTTTCTGGAAAAACCTCATTTTAGTAACAGTTTTTTTCATTATCACACCGGTCACAATAGGGGTAAGTCTATTTTCCCTTTTTTCCTTAAAGAAAAACGATTTGGTCGAGAAGAAATTTAATACAACCAATTTGATTATTTCCCCCAAGCCGGGTGTCAGTGTTTATGCAGCTCTGCCGGGTAATGTGCCTACCGTCTCCTCAACTATTGAATACGCAGACGCAAGGCCAAAAATAGTAGAGGGGTATTTGATTCGCTACGATTCTCCGCTTGCCCCTTACTCAGACTTAATCGTACAAACCGCTGATAAATATCACTTAGACTTCCGCTTAATTACGGCCATTGCACAGCAAGAAAGTAATCTTTGTAAGATTATCCCTCCCGGTTCATATAATTGCTGGGGTTGGGGAATAACCAGTGTAGGAACTTTGGGATTTGATTCGTTTGCAGATGGTATTGAAACGGTTTCAAGTGGCATTAGGAGTAACTACCTGGACAAGGGTTACTCGACAATTGAGGAAATTATGTCCAAATACACCCCCCAAAGCAACGGCTCTTGGGCCTTCGGCGTCAACAGCTTCATGGAAGAAATGGAGTAATACTAACTATAAACCCAATCCCCCAAAGACTTGACAATCCTGTAGTTACATGCTATAGTGCATCCACATTCCGAGGCTTAGGCATGGAAACATGATCTCGGCGTTGGGATTATATTTGGCCCGTCTATTTATAGGCGGGCCTTCTTTTTAACTATCTAAAAATAACTATGAGCAAAATAATTGCTGTAATTATAATTTTAATCGCACTGGTATTTACGGGTGCGGGTAAGGTTAATGCCCAAAACATATCAGGTGAATCAGCCTGGCTTAAGGCTGACCAAGCCCAGGAATACTTTGACTTCCGTGTTGAAAATTTAAGGAATTTTTTGCAAAAATATAACTCTCCATTGGCACCTTATGCCGAAGAGTTTGTGATTTACGCCGATAAAAATGACCTTGATTACAGGCTTGACTTTGATATAGTCATCTAAAGTCAAAATGCTCGATTGCGTTTTGACTGGTAATCATAGAATTTCTATAAATCAAACTCAGATATAGCACTTTCTTTTGAGTTTGCTATATAATCTAAGCCAGAGCCGGGGTGGTGAAATGGCATACACGCTAGGTTTAGGACCTAGTGCCCCTTAAAGGCGTGCAGGTTCAACTCCTGTCCCCGGCACAATGTGACAAGTATGACATAAGATGGTATAAGATAACGTATCTATGGATGCTTCACAATCAGCTCTGGTCACCTCGATGCTTTCAGTGGCTTCCCTAACAAACGACAGGGTTTCCCTTCTAATTAACGTGCTGACTGGTTTCTCCACTCTCCTTTTGACTATTATTGCCGGTACTTTTGGTTTTTCTAATTCTTAAATGACCAAAAAAATCATTATTCCCATTATCGCAACTGCTCTTTTTATTGTAGCTGTAGGGATTCTGATTCAAAGAACAAGAATAACCACCTTGCCCACACAAATTGTAAAAGAAGAGCCATCCGTAACCATCAGCAACACAAAGATTTCGGTTAGTCTCGCCAGGACCCAGCAGGAAAGGGAGAGGGGGCTTTCCGGAACCTCTTCGTTGGACACAAACTCAGGCATGCTCTTTATTTTTGAAAATAAGGATGTCTCACCCGTCTTTTGGATGAAAGACACCTTAATTCCTTTGGATATAATTTGGATCGCCGAGGGAAAGATTGTAAAAATTGATAAAAATGTGCCTCTTGCTTCTTCCGACACACCCGACAATAAACTTGCGACTTATTCTGCCGGACGTCCGGTTGATTATGTTTTGGAGGTTAATAGTGGCTTTTCCGACTCCAATTCTATAAAAGTGGGGGACGCTGTGAGTGTTTCAGGAATTTAAGGAAAACTCCTCCAATTCTTTCACCCCACCGAAAGCGATCCTATCAAGAACCGCAGCCGCTCCGCCAAAGCTTCTGGCAGAGCTTACACTGAATCCTCCCCATCTCTCATTTATCAGATCTTCCGCTTCAACCAGTCTCTTTTGTTTCGCCAGATCATTAAAAAAATCAAGCTGCAACGAATGAGTTTTTTCCAGACTAAAGCAGGACACTGCGATATTTAAAACAGGTCTTCTTACTGAAGCTTCAACAAGAAGTTTAAAAGCAGCTTTATAAAAATCTTTTGAGTCAAAGAAAGACCTTGGCATTTGTCTGCCGCGGTGCCACCAGGAGCCATCTTTATAAACTATAGCCAGGTGAATTCCTTTAGCGCTGAAACCTGAAGACCTTAACCTTGCAGACATTTTCTCTGTAAGTCTGGAAAGTATTGGGGCAAGCTCTTCTACTTTTGACAGATTTTTACCTATAGCTACCGAGTTCCCGAAGCTGCCTCTTTTAGAAGAAATGTCATCTACCTCAAACCCTGAAAGGCGCATGTGCCAGTAAAGTCCGGTAATAGAATGAAATGCTGCTCTAAGTCTCCAAACGGGGGATCTGTAAAAATCAAGCACTGAGTAAATCCCCATTGTATTGAGTCTTATAGCATTCCGGGTTTTAATACCTGTTAAATCCGTCAGCTTTAGTTTGGAATAAACCTCAAAAAAATTATCTTTATTAATTTCTTCCAATCCGTCAGGTTTTTTTAACCCTGCTGCAATTTTTGCTAAATACCTGTTTGGGGCTATTCCGACCGAAACAGTCAACCATTCTCCGATTTCTTTTTTAATTCTCATCTTAATTTCCCGGCCTACAGCCTTAATGGAACCGTTTCTTAAGGCGGGGTAGTCTCGAAGATTTAACACAAACTCGTCTATTGATTTTGGGGAAAAATCATTTGTATATTCGGAGATCAGTTCACGAAGTTTAAGATGGACATTTCTGTATTTCCAAGGATCCGGCTTTAAAACAATCAGACGGGGATCGAACCTCCGGCCTTCAAAAACCCTCATCCCCGTTTTAATTCCCACTTTTTTTGCCTCAATAGATGCTGCCAAAATACACCCTCCGGGGGTTGGATAAGAGGCTACTGCAACAGACTTTCCTCTCAAAAAGGGATTTGCCTGCTGTTCGATGCTTGCAAAACAGGAATTAAGGTCCAGATGTAAATTAAAAGAAGGTTGGCTGTTAAATTCCATTTTCCACCTCCTCTAATTTCCAACCCAAACTTTCCGTATTAAAAACAAGTCTCATGAATAAGTTTTTACTGGCAACTGAAAAAACATGGTAAAGAGTTTTGCCTTGGCGGTATGTGTGATGAAGCCCAACTTTTTCAATTTTATAAATGCGGTCTTTCCACTTTACCCATCTTGGATATTCGTTCATACCAACCAAAACCGTTTCATAAATTTGCTCTGCCATAATCATTTGTAACCCGAATAAAATACGAAATCAAGTATCAATATTTAATAAAACACAGTTTGGTGGGATATAATTATGAAGTGAAGAAAGTAATAGTTTGGGTTTTAATTGCCGTAATTTTTATTCTCGTAGGATGGTATGGCCGCGTCCTTTATGAACTTCCCAAAAACTCGAATCCTATTGCCCAAATAAAACCAACACCTCTACTTAAATATACTATCGAAAACCTATCCGGCGTCGATTTTGAAACATCAAAAATCGAGATTGGCGAAACTATTTTTGAGTCGGATAAATTTACATCGTATAAATACACCATGAAGTTTAGTCCTGATTTTTCACAAAATATAAAAACAGTTTCGGGCATGATAAATATTCCTAAAAAGGAAGGAGCATTTCCCGTAATCGTAATGTTTCGGGGATTTGTAAGCCAGGAAATTTATGAAACAGGAATAGGAACCAGGCCTTCCGCAAAAGTCTTTGCAGAAAATGACTTTATAACCGTGGCGCCTGATTTTTTGGGTTATGCAGATAGTGATATCGAGGCCAGCAATATTTTCGAATCACGTTTTCAAACTTATGTCACGGCAGCTGTGACGCTTAAAGCTATTGCCTCTATTGAAAAATGGGACGGCAAAAACACTTTTATCTGGGGACATTCAAACGGGGGACAGGTGGCTCTCACCACACTTGAAATAACCGGTGTCGACTACCCAACGGTTCTTTGGGCTCCCGTAGGTCGTCCGTTCCCTGCCTCGATTCTTTATTATATTGACGAAGCTGCCGATGGCGGGAAGTTTTTAATAGACCAACTTGCCGATTTTGGGGATACTTATGACGCCGGAAAATATTCACTGACAAATTACTTAGATAAAATCAAGGCTCCTGTCGAAATCAACCAAGGCACTGCGGATACAGCAGTTCCTTATTGGTGGAGTGACGAACTTAACAAAAAACTCAAAGAAGAGGAAGTCGATGTAACATACAAAAAGTACTCCGGGGCCAACCACAATCTGGCACCTGCCTGGGATAATGTTGTGGAAAATAGTTTAAATTTCTACAAAGAACACCTGGAGAAATAACACCTATCGAACGAAAAGATAGTCGACTCTTTCAAAATCCGCTATAACTAGCTTATTTATGACAGAACTCAAATAATTTGAATTCTGACATGTAACACCCCTTTATCGAGCATCACACTACTACCTTATTTATTACTGTCTTGGCTCCATGGGCTTAGCAACGTTGACATTAATCTTGCGGCCTTTAAGCTCGTATTGATTAAATTTCTCAATTGCTGCTTGTGCTTCTGCATCACTTCCCATAGTTACGAAACCGAAACCACGGCTTCTGCCAGTCATTCTATCTGTTATGATAGCTGCGTCAGATACGGTTCCTGCTCCTGCAAAAAGGGCTTTTAGATCCTCAACACTTACTTCCCATGCTAAATTACCAATAAAAAGTTTGGATTGCATTTGATTTTTAAATTTTCACCTCCTCTTAAAGAAGTCTGAACAAAGGCGGAGCTTATCGACAACCGAAGCATCGCTATCCCTTGAAAACTCTGTGTATAGTATATAATAATTGGTATCAAATGACAAATAAGCGTACAGAAAAAGCCAAAGAGCCCTCCAACCAGCCTTCGACAGGGCAGGGTGGTGTTGTTCCCAAAATTCCTACTTTAAATTTCGGACCCAAGAAACCGTCAATATTCTCCGGTAACAAAGGCTTTTCTCCGAAGGGAAACCCCCGGGGAAAATTTAACCAAGCCACTTTCCATACGCAGCACAAAGGCGGACCCTCAGGCGGCAAATAATCAGGATAATCCAGTAGATAGAAGCCAGGAACTAAGTTATAATACGTCATTATGGCTGACAAAATAACCTCCGTAATCGCAAAAGAAGATAACGGAAACATTCAAATAACCTTTACCATTCCTTCTGATGTTGTCAAAAGCGCAGAAGACGAAACTATAAAGGAGTTCGCAAAAGATACCGAAATTGCCGGATTCAGGAAGGGCATGGCACCGCTTGATAAGGTAAAAGATAAAATTCCCCAAAGCACACTTATCGAACATTCACTTAGCCACGTTTTACCCAAAGCTCTGGCAGAAGCAGTTACAGAAAACAAATTACAAATAGCTATTTATCCAAAATTTGAACTCATAAGTGCAAAAGAAGGCGAGGCGTGGCAAATTAGGGGAACAACTTGTGAACTTCCAAAGTTCGAACTTGGAGATTACAAGAAGGCAGTAACAGGTGAACTTGCGGCAGCATCCATCATTGTTCCGGGAAAGGACAGTGCTGACAAATCGGCATCCGGTCAAATTTCTCGAGACAAGAAAGAACAGATTGCAATAAAGGCTATTCTTGAAAATACCAAGATAGAGATTCCACAAATATTAATTGAAGAAGAAGCGGACAGCCGTTTATCAAATCTTTTAGGAAGACTTGAAAAGTTGGGGCTGGCTTTGGAAAATTATTTAGCCTCTATGGGTAAGAAAGCGGAGGATTTACGGGCAGATTATGCAAAACAGGCCAAAGAGGCGATTGCACTTGACTTAATCCTCACGAAAATTGCAGAGTCGGAAGGTCTTAAAATCGACCAAAAAGAGGTAGATGCAGCTTTGAATATGTCTCAAGTCGATATAAAGGAAAAGGATCAAAATCCCTCAGAAACAGATAACAGAAAAGGATTAATGGAATCAATTTTGAGGCGTAGGGCAGCACTGGATTTCTTGATTAACCTGAGTTAAAATCGGGCCTAATGGCAGATACCAAAAAGAGGAACCAAAACATAGTAACTCGCCAAAATGTTCTTGAATCCCTTAAAGATCTGGGAACAGGTACTTCCGTCCAAACTAAAGATTTTATTAAAAATACTTCAGAAGATTTTATCCGTGAACTATTAGGATTAACCATACCCCAAGTTAAAAGGTCAGGTGAGCTAAATTTGGGTCAAACCGTGCAAATGGGAGATATTCTTAGTGGCCGTGAGGAGCGAACCCGGGAGGTCAAAATGCAAGCTACTTTTGAAAGACGAATTTTGAATGAAGAGAGAAGAACATCACAGGAAAAAAGCGGCGAACTTAGGATGGAGCTTAAGGCTATTATGGAAGAAATACAAAAAGTTGCGGCCAGCACCGAAAATTTTGCCGAAGCTGCACAAGTCAGTATGATCTCAGCTCCCATAGAACCCGGTATATACCATGTTCACTTTTTTGAAAGTATTTTGGAGTTTTTACAGTCTTTCCGAAAAAGAATAGATCTTGCAGCTACTTGGCTCACGTCGACAAATAAAAGAGCCGAAAAGAAAAATTACTGGGCAACATATAAGAAAAAGGGTAGTTCGTTCCTACTTTCACCGGACCATTATCTTTCCAGATCAGCCGGTTAATTTAATATATTTATATGCTTCAAATAAAATTTAGCTATGACAGAGATTAACCATTGTCACGAGATTAATTGTCCTGCTGCCTGTTGCCTGTTGCCTGTTGCCAAAATATTTACGGATATTTGCCAGGATCCGTCAACCACTTTCTAAAAATTTTTCCCAGTGCTCTACCGGTACCCACGGAAGACGAGCTTATTAAAAATATTATTTCTCACAAAAGTGGCGTTTATTATTTTACAGACCGGTCATGGCTATATTTTTCGGTCAGTGGAATTTGTCCTAATTTAAATCAAGAAATGAACTGTAATGTCCATAACTCAAATTATTACCTGGCCGCGTGCAGAAACATGACTCCGGAAAGTGAAGAATGTGCCAAATCTCAATTAGCCTTCAAAAAGAATTTACAATTTTGTGGACGCTGAGGGGCTCGTGTGCATAACATTGATCCCAAGCACTATCGGGATCCTCTAGTCAACGAACAAAGTGAGTGGACGCTGAGGGGCTCGAACCCCCGACCTCATTCACGTCAAGAATGCGCTCTAGCCAACTGAGCTAAGCGTCCATGTAATGGCAGCTTCGTCTCGTCGTAAGCGTCCATATATACTTAGCAGGGTTATTATAGCCGAACTTGGACAATTCTTCAAAACCCATTATGGATAGCAATTAGGCCAAATGCCTTTCTTGCCAATGCTTATTGCATAAGCTGCTGTTTGTACGGCCTCCTCAGCATTCGATCGGAGATCAAGACTGGGGTCTTCACCAAAACTGTTTCTTATATTTTTCCAGGTAACACCACCGAATTGATAAAGTCCTACATATCCCAAATGCTCAGCTAAAGGGTTAAATCCGGATTCACAAAGAGCAATGTGCCTTAAAACATCAGCACTGACTCCATATTGGGAAGCGAATCTGTTAATAAATCCGTTAATCTCTTTGGTTTTTTGGTTGGAGAAATAGTTGGGGTGGGAGACTTGGTCGGAGTTGCCGTTGGTGTCAGAGTAGGCTTTGGGCTTTCTATCGGTGTGGATGTGGGGTAAGGCGTAAGTGCTACAGAAAGAACCGCTGTTTTGGTCTTTTGCTTCCTTATTACACCCAAAGAAACAGCCTCGGCTGCGAGAAGTAAAAGTAAAATATAAACAATAATATTTTTCACCTGCACTATTTTATCATCAAAAAAAGAAATCCACTTGGAGAAGTGGGGTCCATCTACATTACAAATAGCCAAAATAAAATTGCGAGAATGATCCTATAAACACCAAAGACTATAAAGTTGTGTTTTTTTACATAATTTACCAAAAATTTAATAGCTATCATTGCAAAAATAAAGGAAAAAACGGTTCCTATAAACAAGGTTAGCGTCCCGGATTGGGAAATATATTGCCTGGATTTATAAATATCCAAAGCAGATGCGGCCATCATTGTAGGAACTGCCAAGAGGAACGAGAATTCCGTCGCAGTAGCTCTATTTATTCCGGTGCTTAAGCCACCGATAATCGTTGCTGCAGCACGGGACATTCCGGGAATAATCGAAAGACACTGAAAAGAACCTATTAAAAACGCTTTTTTATAAGTTACTTTTTCGTAATCAACCTCATCACCTAGATCACCACGTGCAATCATAATTCCATCTGACTTCTCAATAATATTAGTAATATTTTTAACACCGGCTCTTGATTCAATTTTTGAAATTAGGAATGAGAGGAAAAGATAGAAGGG
>LCBU01000032.1 GCA_000997405.1 Candidatus Woesebacteria bacterium GW2011_GWA1_41_7
GCAAACTTGTTTCACCATGGCTATGGCAAACTTGTTCACTCTGAAGTTCACTTACTTTTCCAGCTTAGCGGCACAACTTGCACAGAACTTGGCTTCCGGAACTGCCATGAGGCGTGCTGTGTCAATCATTTGTCCACACTCTTCACAAATTCCATACTTACCCACTTTAATCCTGGCTAAAGCTTTCCTTATATTTATAATGCTTTTACCAAGCTCTTTACTTATAGCAGAAGTTCTTGCGTGACCAAACTGCTCATCCGCCTCAATATCTGAAGCAGCGTTATCAGAACCTCTGTTCACATCCATAAATGGATCTTCCTTGATAATTTTTTTCTTACTTTTTTCCAAAGTGTGAAGTCTGGCGATTAGAAAATTACTGACAGGCTTCAATACACTTTCCGGAAATACAGGTGTCGCTGTCTTACTTTTCTTCAATTTTTTCTTGTCGACTTTTGTCATTCTCTTCTTCTACTTAAGTTAACTAAAAGACCTATACATGCCAATGCAGTCATACCTGAGATAATGGCCTCAAATTTACTTACAAAGGATACCATGGTTATTCCAATAATAGCAATAACAGTTCTCGCTGCAAAAAAAAGTATTGAGGTGAAAAGCCCCGCGAAGCCGATTTTTCCGGATTTATACCAGGTAAAACTTTTATAATTAAGGTCAACCCAAAAAATAAGAAAAATAAGAACAAGTGTTCCTACGAAAGCCAAAAAAGAATTTAACGAATAGTTTGTAATTGAATCTTTAAAAAACATTAGAGAAATAAAAGGGATCCCGGCCATAATTGCAGCCTCAATTGTTCCGTAAGTCCGCAACTTAAATTTGGCCACCATTACGATCATGCCAAATAAGTATCCGAGAAATGACATCCAAAAGTTCCACTCAGGGAAAAATATTTTTGAGGCTGTATAACCAACGGCCAAACCCACAAGAATTGAGGTCGCAACCTGAAAGATAATGTCGGAGGAATAATCATCTTTCAGACGTTTCCAAAAAACAAACAAAAAAAGGATAACTCCCAAAAAACCGAATAAAAAGTTGACTAACATGGCACATTATAATAACATTGTTTTCACAATGCTGGAAACCCCCCACGTTATAGTTGGTGCAGCCATCGCCACAAAAATTCCCGATCCTCTGATTGCAATACCACTGGCTTTTGCCAGTCACTTTATTTTGGAAATGGTCCCTCACTGGAATCCCCACCTCAATTCAGAAACAAAAAAATACGGCCGCATCACAGGTAGGAGTACACTTTTAATTGTTATCGACTCCACCTTGGCACTGATCGGAGGATCGATAATTGCCTATCAGGCACTTCCCGATACAGGACATGCCGTAACAATCATGCTAGCCTCCCTGGCGTCAATTCTCCCCGATCTTATAGAAGCCCCGTATTTTTTCCTGAAAATGAAAAACAAAATTATCGAGAAGTGGATAAATTTTCAAAAATCAATCCAAAGTGATGTTGGTGTAATACCGGGACTTGCTACTCAGTACATAACAATTTTCGCCTCAATCTTCTGGATAAACCACTGATTACCAGCCTCAGAATGTGATACAATTACGCTGATAAGCCGAGGTGGCGGAATGGCAGACGCGTAGGTCTCAAAAACCTATGAGGCCTTAAACCTCGTGAGGGTTCGACTCCCTCTCTCGGCACTCACTTCGTTCGGCCCTCGTTCGCACGTCGATGCAAATTGTGGAATTATTGCTGTGCATGACGACTCCCTCTCTCGGCACTCTATTCTTGCATCCGTGATTTATTTAGTCTGATGTTTTGTGTCACGGCTATAAGCAGAGCTTCGCATCCGTTATTTAGTCTGATGTTTTGTGTCACGGCTGTAGAACCTAATTCTATCTCCTTTAAAGCGAAGCGGCACACTTCTTAAAGGTCCATTTCTGTGTTTTGCAATATCAAGCATGATATTTTCCGGATTTTCGTCATCTTCCCTCCAAAGGAACATAACAACGTCAGCATCCTGCTCAATACTCCCCGACTCCCTTAGGTCTGCTAACTGCGGTTTTTTGCCACCTCTGGTTTCGACAGCGCGGGACAACTGTGAAAGCACTATTACGGGAATTTTCAGCTCACGCGCAAGATTTTTCATACCCTGAGAGATTTCTGAAACTTCCTGAACTCTGTTCTCCAAATTTCTGGATCTGGCAAGCTGTAAATAGTCGACAACCAAAAGGTCCAGTCCGCTTTCTACCTGAAGACGCCTGGCTTTGGTGCGCATCTCAAGAACCGACAAGGCGGGAGTATCATCTATATAAAGTGGTGCTTCAGCCAACACTCCCATTGCGTCACTGAGTTTAGAAAAATCGTCTTCAGAAAGTTTTCCTGTCTTAAGTTTCCAAGCATCAATATCTGCCTGGGCCACGAGTAATCTGTCAACAAGTTCCTCCCTACTCATTTCGAGCGAGAAAAAACCCACCTGACGTTTAAGCTCAACGGCTACATATTGGGCTATATTCATCGCCAAAGAGGTTTTTCCAACTCCGGGACGTGCCGCCAAAATTACCAAGTTAGATTGCTGAAGCCCGGCCAGAGCATCATCTAAATCGGAAAAACCTGTTGGGATACCTCTTATTCCTCCGCCACTTTTATGGAGTTCATCAAGCCTATCAAAACTTTCCGCCAACGTATCCCTAACGGAAGTAAAAGCCTTACTCAAAGATTTTTGACTCAAAGAAAATATCTCACTTTCTGCTTTATCTAAGACTTCATTTGCGGCCAAACCCTCATCCATCGACACATCCACTAGCCTCGAAGCAACAGACATCAAAGCTCTTTTAGTGGCCGTGTCTTTTACAATCCTTCCGTAATGCTCTACGTGGGCTGCCGTCGGAACATTATTTGCCAGTTCCGCCAAATATGATGTAGAACCGACTTCTTTTAATACTTTTCGCTTCTTGAGTCTCTCGGTTACTGTAAGGACATCAATAGGAATTCTATCTTCATAAAGATCTATACAAGCCTGATACACTTCCCTAAGACGCTCATCATAAAAATCTTCCGGCTGTAAAAACTCCGCAACGGCAATCACTGCATCACGATCAATGAGCATAGCCCCGAGTACTGACTCTTCAGCTTCTTGGGAATGAGGTGGAACTCTTAAATTTTGTTGGTTCACTGCCATTTTTCTTGTTAACCTTTATGTACTATTTTTGTGGCAGGATGTAAAGGACAATACTTAAAAAAGTAAAATTGCAGGTTATTTTCTTTCAAGCACAATCACTTTCGTGCTCTGGTTTTCGATTATATCCTCTTTCTTAATAGAGAATTTTGGCAATACTTCAACTGTTAACCCAACTTCCTTTAGAAAAGTTTCTTTGGGTTCAAGATCGGCAAATTCTTTCTCATTTATTCCGGAATCTTTGTAATGCATCGGTAAAATAAAATATGGATCAATCTTAGAAGATATTTCAACAGCTTCTTTGGGATTAATGGTGTAAAAACCTCCTACAGGAATCATCAACATGTCAATAGGTCCCATCTCACTCACCAAATCGTCACTTATCGCATGACCCAAATCTCCCAGGTGTACTATTCTTAAACCTTCCGCCTCAATAACATAAATTACATTTTTACCCCTTTCTTCCCCTTTTTTGTTGTCGTGGAAAGATTGATATCCGATTATAGAAATACCACTTATCTCATACTCTCCGGGTCCCTCAACAACTTTTTTAACTCCGGAAACCTTTGAAACGGCATTATGGTCAGAGTGTTGATGAGACACGGTTACAATTTCAGCTTCCGCTCCGGAATACTTAAATCCAACCATCTGAGGATCAAATGGGTCTGTGACAACCACTGCTGATTTGGTTTTTATTCTAAAGCTCGAGTGTCCTAAATAAGTAATTTCCATAATTAGCTATACCTAGTGCACTCTAGCAAATCTGGAAATTCTAATCAATACCCTTTCCCTGAAGTCTTGACTATAGTCCTCACTTCCACTATATTGTTGACTTGCATGAGAAAAGAACTTGTATGGGCGGGAATTATCGGAATCTCTTTTGGTTTGGTTATCGCTTTCGGTGCCTGGAGAGTCCGCTCATCGGTAGTTTCAAAAGCTAAACCCGTACCCACTTCCGCCCCTCAGATTGGGGTTGAAAGAAACAGAATAACCATTGATAAACCCCGAAATCTCGACGTAATTATAGCAAGTCCTTTTACAGTATCCGGAATCACCAAACCTCTAACCTGGGTCGTTATTTCCGCAGAGAATGTTGATTACCTTACACAAAGTGCAGACGACGGAACTTTTTCCGCAAATATAGAACCCAAAGCGGGCGTTAATCACATAAAAGTTACTTCTGTGAATACTCAGGGTGATGAATCCTCACAGGAAGTATTGGCTGTATACTCATCCTCTTTCCAATCAGAAAGCTCTACCGATACGAAAGATTCGGAAAAAACCGATTCTGAAACAGACAAGGAAGTAGCACTTCGGGTTTCCCAGGCGGAGAATCCTCCAAAAGCATATATCGGAACTATCACTGACATATCCGACTCTACCATCCAAATTAAAAGCTCCGATAGTCAAATTCAACAAATCGCGACGGATAAATACGATGTCGCCGTTGTGAACACAAAAGGAACAACCAATAAAACAGTAAAACTCGCAGATATAGCAATCGGAGATTATATAGTTGCCATGGGGTATATGGACGGAAATGATGTACTTGATGCCAAAAGGATTCTTGTTTCCGATACTACTACCACGACTAAAATCAGCGTATCTATACAAAAAGTTGACAGTGTTACCAAAAAATCCTTAACTGTTACGCCTACAGCCGGTGGAGATGCGTCAACAATAACTCCGAATAAAGACTCTGAAATCATGTTTTTCTCAGAAGGAAAAGTAAGAGACATTGCTCTTTCAGACATAGCGGCTTCGGACACTGTAATAGTAGTTTCAGACACAACGGGTACTCCCGTCATATCCCGCTCTCTCTTCAACATTAAACACGAAGTGGATAAGGAAGAGTAACATTTGACAAAGCCAAATATAGGGATATAATACTCCTTTGTCGGTTTATCAGCCTCTCGTTCCTTGTCCCGATATGTTTCGGGACAATGACCGGGAGGTTTTTTGTTTATCCGTTAGCTGATATAATATCTCTTATGCAAAGAGGACCTGTTACACCAAAAGGATTCGGCGATATTATGCCCGATGAAGCCACAAGAAGGCGTTTAATGGTAAACGCAATTGTTCCTATTCTCGAAAAATATGGCTTTTCCCCCATTGAAACACCTACCGTCGAATTTGCCGATACACTTTTAGGTAAATACGGCGAGGATGAAAAACTTATTTATACTTTTGAGGATAAAGGTGGAAGAAAACTTGCCCTACGCTACGATCTAACAGTTCCCCTGGCGAGATTTGTGGCAAACAATCTCGGACTCTTGGGACCCACTTTTTCAAGATATCAGATAGGACAGGTGTTTCGTGGCGAAAATCCCCAAAAAGGAAGAAGGCGCGAATTTACACAATTTGATTTTGACACTATTGGCATGGATGATATATCTGAGGATGTCAAAGTAATGTCAGCTGCCATAGAAGGCGCACGCGCCATCGGACTTACCAAGGCTATTTTACAAATAAACGATCGTGAACTTTTTGACAAGGCTGGTTTTCCTAAAGAAGCAATCGTCACAATCGACAAAATAGACAAAATCGGGAGAGACGAGGTTATTAAGCTCCTAAAAGAAATTAATCTCGATGATGCGGAGGTAATGTTTGCGGAACTGGAAAATTCCAAAAAGACAGAAAGACTTACAAAGATTTTTGAGGATCTAAAAGCCAAAGGCTTCAAGGAAGGCGAGGATTTTTCTTTTAACCCATTTTTGGCCAGAGGTCTAAACTATTACACATCTACCATATTTGAACTTAAGCTTGACAGTACCTCGGGAGGACTTTCGATTGGTGGAGGCGGACGCTATGACAACTTGATAGGAATGTTCGCAGGAAGAAACATTCCCGCAGTAGGATTCTCATTTGGAATTGACCGTATTATCGACCTTATTTAATATCCCCGATTGTAAATTACTAATTATTAATCAATAATTAAGTATGAGTCCTCTTAGAAAGCGTGCCTACCTTGAACTGCTTGTTGTTGCCATTATTTGGGGGTGTGCATCCCCTGTCATCAAATACACGCTTGGTGGTTTTTCTCCGGCAATTTTTTTGACTTACAGGTTTTTCATTTCGACTGTTATTGCCGTAATTATTTTCTTTCTTGTTAAAGTGAAAATTCCCAAAAATCCTAAAACCATGGGGATAATCCTTATTAACGGCTTCTTGCTTTCAACGGTTTCTTTGGGTCTTCTT
>LCBU01000033.1:0-2183 GCA_000997405.1 Candidatus Woesebacteria bacterium GW2011_GWA1_41_7
TTTAGCCTGGGCGAGGGCTCGGTAGAATAGCATACGGTTGGATTTGTACTCCCGCTCGGAAGAGCAAGGGATACGGTAGATATCGCCTGGGGTTATGGAAAGGATCAGGCGGAGGTAGTTTGTACGGTTCATGAGGTTTTTCCTTGGTATTGATTTAAAGAGTGGTTCTATTCTTCACAGATTTCCCATTCATGCCCTGGGTCAGGAACGAACACGGCGCAGGACATAGTTTCATTCTCTTCCTTTGTTGTGACAATCCAGCCGTTGAATACGCGGAGGCGGTAGGTGTAAGGTGCGACTTTCTCCCAGGTTGGATTCTTGCATTTATCAACTTGATCATCTTCATGTTTATACAGGTTCTCATTCATACGTTTCCTCCAAAAATGTGGGTGGTTGGTCCAGGAGTCTATCACTTGCGAAGACTCCGACTATATCGCTTTCAGTTGGGAGAGCGAGGGTAAGGGCAAGGGCGAAGATTTCGTCCCAGCGGTAGAATGTCCAGTGCATTTAGGTTGGCTCCTTAATAATTTCTGCTACCTTTACAAGTTGGAAAATTACAACAGCCGTAGAATTTCCCGTATTTTCCCTCGGTAAGAATTGTATCCTTTCCACAAAGAGGACAGGGACCCTCACCGTGGGGTTTAATCGTTTGTGAATATCTTCTTGTTGGGTCAGGCATTCTTGTATCAGTATTCTCGTACCCAAGCTCATCAATGATGCCTTTTTCATAACCCTCATGCAAATTTCTGCCATTATCTACCCAAGATTGATACTCTTCCCAGTCATTCATTGCATTATCTAATGCATAGTCTGCCATATCACCCATGACTGCTCCATTTGTATTAAGGTTATTGTAGTAATCCTAGCCTCTTTCTTGGAGGAACTGTGGAAGGTAGTTCCTCCGGGAAAGGTGTTAGAAAAATGCGCAGCCGTAAAAGTGGGAAAGTATACTTTCACTTTGCTTGTACTCTCCTGTTTCTTTTATATAGGTTAAAATATTATCCGCACATTGGAGCGTACATTTTTTGAATCTAACTCCAATAACACAGAATGTTCCATCCGCTTCGAGAACAGAAGAACCTGGCCCTGGCTTCCATCCTTCTTTTGTCTCCGTATCCAGTGTCATACAAGTCAGCCCAATTTCCGGGTCAAATGCCTTGATATATGCCGGGATGGAGTCTCCATCCTCGAAGATGTATGTGAATTCTGTCCCGATCATGAGTTTCATTTCTTCTGGTGTCATTTTGTAGTCCTTTAAGATTGTAGGGTGGAGTTAGATTCGTGAAATTTTCACGGTTGAAACTGCTTGTGTTTAAGGTTTATATTTACGTGTATGGTTAGGGAGATTCTAACGCCTATTGTGTGCTGGAATCGGGCGGGACTAGATACTTTTCGGGTCAATCCCTTTATCCAGCGCAAGCCTTAACTTCGCTATTCTCATAGAATCCCAGTTTTTAACTATCTTCCGCAGAGAATTACAGGCCTTTGTCAATTCCTTCATCTCTTCCATTGTCAGAATCATCGGATTATCAAGTGTAAAAGATTTGTCCAAATTCATTGCTCCACTTATCCGTAGCTTTGCCCAGTTTCTTTTCTGGGACATTATTTTCCAGTTATACTTTACCATTCTAGCTCCTTCATAGTTAAGATTGTTCCAAGCACCGGACCGTTCGTCCCAAATGCTCTGCTATTACCGTTTTAAACAAGGTAAGGGCCAAGGTTTCCCTATGCTCTGCTATTGTAGGTTCCAGTTAATTTTGCCGCGATGGTCCGTACAATGTATTAATCCATCCGGGTATGTATTGGTATTACCCAACGTGTTATCGTCCCGTGGTGGGCATCGTCGTGACGATTTAACCCATTGTCATTATTCCATCCATTCCACATCCATGGAATATTAATCCACATCCATGGAATCCCGTAATCCATCCGTATTACCATAGTACTATGCAGGATGCAATAGAAAAAGCACAGGGTTTACACGAGTCACACGATTTACACGGGTAACACAAACCACACAATCCACGCCATTTTCAATGTGCTAATTAACCGACCGTGGAAAATGCCATTTTCCCATTGAAATGATATTTCTTACTCCCAGTACCTTATTCTCCCTAAACTGTGTATTTTTTTCTTGACAGTTCTTTTTTTTTTTTTTTTTTTTTTTTTTTTTTTTTTTTTTT
>LCBU01000033.1:2215-9982 GCA_000997405.1 Candidatus Woesebacteria bacterium GW2011_GWA1_41_7
GGGGTATATTTCTCTTGACAGTGGCTTAGGGTATAAAATTTTTTTTATATATAAAAAAAATTTTATACCCTAAGCCACTGTCAAGAGAAATATACCCCACTGGGAACAGAAATATCATTTCACATCAAAAACGGGGTTTTCCCGGCGGTGTTAATTAGATAATTGAAAATAGCGTGGTTTTGGTTAATGGTGTAAATAGTGTAAACCGTGTTACCCGTGTAAATGGTGTAAATACGGTTTACGCTGTGCTTTACCTCTTCACTGCAAAGGGATATTCCCGGCGAGTTCGATTATGCCAGTTAGGAAGTATAAGCTAGGAATGACAATCAGGAGGATTAAGGCAGTAGTGTAGTTCATACGGATCTCCAAAAGGATCTAAAGATATTATGGGAAAAGGTTACTGTAAAGGAAGAATACCTCGGTCACAGTAACCTTTTTGTATATTTTTACTTATTTAATCATCTCATTAGCATTTCCATCTCTTCCTGAAGTTTCGCAAGATTTTGCTTTGCGACCTGAATTTCCCTTTCCTTCTGCATTATCCTTTCTGCACGTGGGTGCATATCCAGAATAAGAATCAGTCCAAATCGGCAGAATAATTCTGCTATTGTGTCCTTATCTTTTACCTTTGGATGATATGTATATACTGTTTCAATTATTTCATACGTGGCATTGTCTAAGTTATCTGAAATATCATCCCCAGAAAATTCTTTGACCTTTTCTATAAATTCATGTATTTGCATAATATCCTCCATAATGACCGGGATGGAATCCCGGTCAGGGTTTATATTCTAAAACTATTTAATAATCCCCAGGACTTTGGCCAGATTCATCGCCGCGACCTTTTCAGCTCCTTCCGGCATGGCTTCCAGCTTCTTCCTCGCTTCCGCCAAGGGGTCAATCTTCGCATTCGCCCTGGGTCTAGATACTCCTGTCCGAATTTCCTCCCATTTCTCCTCCATAACCTTCGCCTGGTCCGGATATGCCACTCCATTCTTCGTCATTCCCGCAACTGTATCGGCAAGCTTTTGTTTCAATCCATGCCGGAAGATTTCAAAAATCGGCTTCGCCATAGCCGAATCTTTCCACCCGACCATATCTGTAAATTCAAACGTAATCTTCGTCTCATCCGGGAAAGATACAACCATGTTATTATCGTTCAATGTCCAACCGAGTCGATTACTTTTCTTTTCCTCTGCCATTTCAAACCTCCAATATAGATGGATTCAACCGGGACAATTCCCGCAATATGGGTACCATTCCCATACTTGGACCATGCAACCTTTATATCTCCATGGTCCGGGTATGTCAAGGGTTATTCATTATCACCGTCTTCAAAGTCCACAACTTCTACCAACTCCCCACATACATTACATTCAAAAACACATTCATTCATTCCGCCCAATGGTTCAAAACCTTGACCATCGATATTATTTCCGCATTTGCAGACATATGTATCAACTTCTTTCATCGTTATTCTTTTCATTGTTTCCACCTTAAAATTTATTATTGGTTTATTCCCACATCCGTTATTCATGATTACAATGTACCACATCCCCGCAAAATGTCAAGGTGCAAACTGCGCTTCATTTCCCTTCACAGATCCCACCATCCGCATGAATCTCCAGACCCCCCCCCCACCGAGCCCCAGGCCACCCGTCCTTGACGGAATAGACAGGTGCTTCACGATTCACAACTTGACTTTAGAGGTCCTACTGGGAAGGATAGTTGGAGGAGTAGGATCATGCACCCGCCGCTAGGTACTTGTTAGCATGGGCATTATGCCTTCACTACGGCCCTGCGTTAGTGGTACTGGAAATAGCGCGGGCCTTCGCCACGGGCACTGTCCTTCGCGTGATTACCGCTGTTAGCACGGGCATTATGCCTGCCGCGCAACGCTGCCCTATATCCAAATAATAGCAGTAGCATTATGCCTACCCTGTGGGGCTGCCCTCCGCAAAGAGTCAGAAAGAATCGTGAAAATTTCACGAATGAAACTCCCTCAAATGTCTGCTGGAGCTGTGTAAATAATCCTTGTGTTCTGTGTAGGATCTTCCCACCCGCCCACCCTACTCCAAATTCGGGGAGGGCACTCTTTCCAGTATCTTACGTGCTGTGCAGTTTTATTATTGTCAGGTTGGAGAATATATGTTAGCCTGAGTTTGTGATGATAAAGAACCTCTTAACTAAGGATAGAACATGTTCGAAAGTAAATTTAAAACAGCTCGACATATAGAAACAGTTCGAAATTTCCTTAATAGTGTAATTCGTGAATTACTGCGTCGAGGAGAATGTCACGATCAAAGTAAACTACAAGTTCCAGAGGTAGAAGTATTTGCAGAGTACACTGCAAAACTACGAAACTGTACATATGGATCTGAGGAGTATAAAGGATTCCTTCAAGGGATGCAAGTTGCACTCGATCATCATTATGCAAATAATTCACATCATCCAGAATATTTCACTGGTCCATGTATCCAGTCACCACTTGAGCGGATGACTCTTGTTGACTTGTTCGAGATGCTTTGTGACTGGAAAGCCGCTTCTCTTCGACATGTGGATGGCGACATTTTTAAAAGTATTGAGATCAATCAACAGCGATTTGGTTACTCAGACGAAGTTCGTATGATTCTTATGAATACTGCACAGTGGTTAAATACTCAACAAGTAGAACATTTTGCGGACGAGTCATGAACATAGAACCTTTCGCTCCCTTCGAAACCCAAGTCTGTAACATCGGTAAACATCAGTGGTCTGTCGCGAGGCTCGTAACCTTATCCCGCAACTTACCAGTATTCGATGCGCCGCTTAACTGTCTAAATATCTACACCAAATACGAGATAACTCTTCGTGAGCTTGTTGCGCACATCCAAGCAGTTAACAAAGCCGATCTCCGTTACCCTATCATCCTTGACGAGGATGGAGAGATAATGGACGGTAGGCATAGAATAATGAAAGCAATTTTAAAAGGTCAGGACACAATTAAAGCTGTACGTTTCGACAAAAACCCTGATCCCTGTAGAATAAACGAGTAACACCATGTCCATCGACCTCGACAAAGCTGAACTCCTTGCCCTGCTTGAACGCGGCTTTTCTCCTCCGGAAATCGCTAAGACCATGGGTACGACTCCGCCCACTATTCGTCAGCGTATCGCCGCTCTTCAGCAGGAGCAAGGAGTTCTTTTACAGTACAGACAGCTTCAGAACCTTCGCCTTACAGAACTCCAACACGCGATTCTCGAAGCCATAACCCCGGAGAAAATCGCCGAGGCCCCACTGAATGTCCTTGTCCAGGCCTTCAAGATCCTGAAGGACAAGGAACTCGTAATGACCGGGAATCCGACAGAAATCAAAGGCCTCGTCGGGTACCTTGTTGAGCTTGAGAAACAGGAAATTGCTATCACTCTGAACTCCAACCCTGAACCTGTCATTGAACAGGAAAAGGAAGAAACATACATCCCGAGGTTACAGTAACCCATGGCAAACATAATGACACCACCGCAAAATGCTGTGAAGAAAAAGAAGAAACTTGGTATGGAGGGAACGATTCAGGAGTCTGATCCGAGTTTCAAAATGCCGAAACTTAGGACACTTGATGAGATCTATACCACGTACTCTAAATATGAACGTGCGAAGAAAGGAAGGAAGTAATGACTAACTTAATGTCTATCCCGGCTTCTCTCCTGAAGAAGAAACAGAAAGAGGCTGAGGACAAGGAACTTGTAAAGAAGAATCCAGTCAATGCCTCCCTTCTCGCCGGGACTCTTCTTAACAGAAAGAAGAAACAAGAAGCTATCCTTGGAGATATGTAATTGTCCCTCTCCCCGGCCGTTTCTAAACTCCGAGAGTGGAAACATTCCCCTCTTATATTCGCAACTGAGTGTCTCAAGGTCCGTCCTTCTGAGCAGCAGGTGGAACTCCTCCAAGCTCTCGGGGACACCTCCATAAAGCGAATCACGATTAGATCCGGACACGGGACTGGTAAAGACGCTTCTGCTTCCTGGGCCATCCTCTGGTTTCTTACTGTCCACCGTAATGCAAAGGTTGTATGTACCGCCCCGACTGCGAGGCAGTTATCCGACATTCTATGGAGCGAACTTTCCAAATGGACTCGGCAAAGTGAACTCCTCATCGAAGAATTTACAGCCCAGAAGGATAAAATATTCCATGTCTCCAATCCAAAAGAGTGGTGGTGCCGCGCCGTTTCTGCCTCCGTCAAGGCTACCAAAGAAGACCAGGCAGAGACTCTTGCTGGTTTCCATGGGGATAATCTTCTTTTTGTTGTTGACGAGGCTTCAGGTGTACCTGATCCAGTCTATATTCCCCTGGAAGGCGCACTAACCCAGGAGAACAACCGAATCCTCCTAATCGGGAACATGACAAAGGCCAGTGGGTACTTCTACGATTCCCACTTCCACCCATCCATATCCAAGGCTTGGAAGAAACTCCACTGGCGGTCCGACAAATCCAGTAACGTCAAACCCGACTACCCGCAACGACATTGGAGAGAATGAGTTTGACCCACTCTATCTTGGAGTCGATGTTGCAAGATTCGGAGATGATTCTTCAATTGTTCTCCCAAGGAAAGGTAACAACATCCGAGTCTGGGATGAATACCAAGGAATGGATACAGTCAATGTCGCAGGATTCGTAGCGAATGCGTATCTTGATCTTGAAGCGGAAGGTGTTGCTATAGACGAGGTAGGAATCGGGGGCGGAGTCTACGACATACTCACCCGACGCAATCTCCCCGGCCTAGTTGGAGTAACCGTATCCGCCGCAGCCAATGACAAGGCTCAGTTCCACCGACTCCGCGATGAAATCTGGGGAATGATGCGAGACAAATGTATGCGTGCAGCCTACTCCTTCCCCGACCTCCTAGTCCCAGGGGAGCAAGAATCCTATGGTCAGCGACTTGCCAACGAACTCTCTTCTGTTATGTATTCTTTTGATGCTAACGGAGCTATTGTTATAGAATCTAAACTCCAAATGCGAACTCGCGGGGTCAAGTCCCCGAACATAGCAGATGCTCTCGGTGTATCCGAGGCGCTCTACTCCACCTCCTATCGCCTTTGGGGGAGTAAGAGAGCAAAGGATAGGATGAAAAGAAAGAAAGAACAGTTCTACCCTGGTGGTCCCACTAAAAACTCCCAAATCTGGATGGCACAGTAATGTATACAACACCCGAAGAGAAAGATGCCTTACTCCAGAAGTTAACAAAGTGGCTCGGGGACTGTGAAAAGTCCACCTCCGAAACCACCTACAACGATAATGCCAGGGAGGATTACCAGTTCTACGCGGGGAACCAAGACACTCCTGAAGTTAAAATGGAGTTGGAACGTCAAAAACGCCCGACCACCACATACAACGAGGTAAAGCCGAAGATTGACATGCTGGTTGGGATGGGGAATCAGCTTGAGGGTTCTGTTACTCTCTTCCCCCGGACCAATGAAGATTCCGCTCTTGTAGAGCTTATGACTGGGACAGTGGAGTTCTTCCGTGAAAAGATGCGGCAGAGTTGGAAGGAAAACTCTTGTTTCGAACATGCTGTTAAAAGCGGGGCGAGTTGGTTACACTTCTGGGTGGATCAAGAAGATCCTGCTATTATAAAGTCCCAGCGTATTCCCGGCCGCGATATGCACTGCGATACGGATTCTATCGAGTTCGATAAGTCTGACGCAAGGTTTATCTTTCGGGATAAGTGGATGGACGCAGATGACATTGAAGCTGCGTGGCCGGAGTATAAGTTTGCGCGAGATGCAGCCGGGAATGTCATGCATACCTCCATCAATGCAGTACATTCCACAACTTCCTACACTCCCACATTCTTTAATCAAGCTCGGGAAAAGTATCGTATTGTAGAGGCTTGGTTTAGGAAGTATGAACAGAAATACTCCATTGTGAACCCATTCTCCGGACAACCGGAGGAGCTTTTCGAGGAAGAGTTTAAGGAATTCACCGCCTCTGTGAAGCGCGGGATTCAACTCCCGAACGGAGACCTGTTACAGAAAGACAAGGTTCCTTTTACAAAAAGACTTGTTAAAGTAATCTATTACGCTATCTTTACAGCTGACAAAATCCTCGAAGTCGGACGCAGCGTTTATAAACACAACATGTTTCCTTATGTATACCTGGAAGCATACCATGATGAGGAGAATAACGCTCCGCAGTCAGTTGTGTACTCCATGAAAGATCCGCAGCGGGGATTGAATACAACCAGGAGACAGCTTGTATTCCTCCTGCAGCAGATCCATAAAGGTATAATGATTCATGAGGCGGGAGCGGTCCTGGATATAGAAGATTATGAACAGAATTCCTCCAAACCTGGATATCACATGGAGGTTTCGAAAGGTGGGCTGGAGAAGGTTAAGTTTGTAACCCAACCGCAAATTTCTCAAATATACCTCCAACTCGACCAGATGTTCCAGCAGTCTATGAAGGATTCTTCTGGGATTCAGGATGCCTTACTAGGGATTCAGACCTCCACAAGGGAACCTGGGATTACAGCTCGTATGCGGAATGACGCTTCCGTGGCAGTTCTGTACACCCTCTTCAGCAACTTGAAAGAGTTCAAATACAACTGCATGAAGATCCTTGTCTCCAACATCCAGCAGTTCGTCACTGAACCCATGGTTGTACGAATCAAGGGACAAACAGGCTACGAACTCCTTCAAATAAACTCCCAAATGAACCCTCAAAGCGAGGGGTGGAATGACATCACCTCCGCACAGTTCGACATCATCATTGACGAGGATATAGTAACAAAGGCCACCCGCCTTGCAGTAGCGGAGATCTTAACCCAGTTCGCACAGAATAACCCAGGCTCTATCCCGGTTGACCTACTCCTTGAATACGCGAATCTTCCATACACCGCGCAGGTTAAGGTTCGGGAAAACCAGGCCATGATACAGCAAGCACAGCAGGAACAACAGAAACAGGAAAACCTCTTTAAAGCAAAAGAACTCGAACTCAAAGAGCGCGAGGTAGCTGCTAAGGAGACAGCAGCCAAAGCTAAACCTAAATCTGGAGGAGAATAACATGGCAGGAATTGAGGACTTTTTTGAGGAGCAGGATACCACGGAAGAAGTGGTGGACATCAACAATCCTGAACCCGTACCACCCGAAACACCTCCGGCAGATCCACCGCCGGAACCTATAGTAGAACCACCTGCGTCGGAAGTGGAGCCGCCAGTCACACCCGTAGCTCCACCTGCTTCCGAAAATCAGGCTGACACGGTTGCCTTTCTCCGTCAACAATTGCAGGAACAAGCCGAGGAATTGAAACAACTCCGTGGACAATCCAATGGGTTAACCAAAGCCTTAACCGAATCTGGAGCTATTGACGAGGAGACCCTTGCGGGCTTAGAGACAGAAGAAAGCGGTTTCATTTCCCCAGAAAGGATTGAGCTACTTTCCGTACTGCAAGAGACGATGAAAGTAAACCCAATGTATAGTGACTTCGAGGAGGTCTGCTCGCAGGAAAATTTCAACCTGGTAGTGGATGCAATAGCTCGAGCCTCTGTACAGGGGAATGGAGGAAGACTTAATGATGCGATCCAGTCTGTGACGAAGGATATATGGAGTTTACCAAACCCATATAAGTTCGTATACGACACCTTGAAGGAGAATCATCCGAAGTACGCTACCCCGGCTCCAGCACCTGCAACATCCCAACCTCAGAAGGACACACCCAAACCTCCCCCGAGCCTTTCCCAGGTTCCCGGCGGGGCTGGCTCCCATCGTGACGGTTGGACAGCAGCAAAGATC
>LCBU01000033.1:10001-16333 GCA_000997405.1 Candidatus Woesebacteria bacterium GW2011_GWA1_41_7
GCAAAGATCGACGCATTACCTGAGGATGAACTTCACACAGTTCCAAAAGAAATCTATGACCGCTACATGCGGAATGAACTCCAATAGGGAGGAAGGTTAAATGGCTAAACCTGTATTTTTAACAAATGACCCGTTGACTCGGAAGAAATGGGCGAAGGATCTTTTCCCGCTCGTTCTGAAGAATATTGAAGGGAATGAGCTGATCGGTTCCAGCGCAGACTCCATCATTCAGATGCGTACTGAGCTCGCGAAGGGGGAAGGGGATCAAATCACTTTCGGTATCCGTCTCCCGCTGACCCAGGAAGGTATTGTCGGTGACGATACTGTTGAAGGGAATGAGGAGAAGCTCCGTTTCCGTAACTTCAAAATGACCATTGAAGAACTCAACCTCGCCGTTGATACTGGCGGAAAGATGGATGAGCAGCGGATTCCCTACGACCTGATGCAGGAAGGGAAAGATGGCTTGCAGTATCGTTGGAGTGATATCTTATCCGACCAGATCTTCGCGCACCTGTGCGGGGATTCCACCTACAAGATCGCCGGAAAGGTATTCGCGCAGGCTCCACTCGAGCCCGACACGAACCACATCATCGTCTGCAATGATGGCACTGCAACTGCCCTCGATTCTTCTCACGAGGCAGGTCTTGGTTTCCTCGATCGCATGAAGCAGCAGGCGGAAGTCCCGGTCTCCGAATCCACCGGATACAGAATCCGTCCAATCATGGTCAACGGCAAGAAGATGTACCGTGTTATTCTCCACAACTTCGTTTTCGACCGTCTCCGCGCAGATGTAAACGCCGGCGCCTGGGGTGATATGCTCCGTTCCGCCCAGAAACTCGGAGTCCCCAACGTCGAGTTTGAATACAACGGAATGCTGGTATCCAAGTCCGAGCGTATCCGGTCCACCACCACTGGTGAATACCGTAACGTTCTTCTCGGCGCGCAAGCAGCATGTATCGCCTGGGGTGGGGCAGGTGAATCCAAATCCACTACTATGGCATTCGTCCCTTACACCCGTGACGCCGAACGCTACGTCATGATCCGTGGCGGAGGTATCCTCGGTGTCAAGGCCACCCGTTTTGTAACTGGTTCCAACGCCGACAGCACTGGCGAAGACTATGGTAAGATTGTCGGTCTGTCCTACGCCACTCGCCTCGGTTCTTAAGGAGGTTTAAAATGGCAGATCTAAAAGCCAGAAAGCAGTCTGATGTACTATGGGTCAGGGCTTCCATCAAGGTAGCCCCGGCCGATGGTACACATGTCGTCTGCCCGATCCCCGCCAATACAC
This sequence comes from Candidatus Woesebacteria bacterium GW2011_GWA1_41_7, assembly GCA_000997405.1. Taxonomy (GTDB): domain Bacteria; phylum Patescibacteriota; class Microgenomatia; order UBA8517; family UBA8517; genus UBA8517. The sequence continues at coordinate 11,290 of LCBU01000033.1, forward strand.
TGGTGGAAGAAGTGAAGGTCTACAAATCCGTAGCCTTTACTGCGGCAGGCTCAACCCTTAAAGTTGGTTTCACAGGGAATAAGGAGGTAGCCGTAACTGACTATTTCATGACCTCTGAAACCGCGCTTCCAGGCGAAGTAGGTATGGTCTCCTCGTTCCAAGGGAAAGTCCCTGGGTCCGGCGGGAAGTACTTCACTCATCCTGGCAACATCACTATAACAACCAATGACAATGGCGGAACTGCAGGTACTCTCCAAGTATTTGTTAAATACGCCCAGGTCAAAAACTAAAGCGAGGTAGAAAATGGCCTTTAAAGATCGACGAAGAAATGATGTACGGGATAACATCCAGGGACGGACTGTATGGATTACCTCTGCGGAGATTAACATTGCAGATGTAGGCGCCGGGACCACGGTTCTCTTCAGTTTCCCGAAAGCGAATGAGACCTATATTATCGACAAATGTGCGCTGGATGTACTGACGGACTTGGATGCGGGCACAGTAACTATCGGACACGGTTCCCTCCCGCTTGACACCACTGCCGAATCTGGAACCCTGACCACCACCAGTGCCACGTCTCTGTGGGATACTGATAATGGTGATGAGACCACTGGAACCATCTTCAACATTGACGACCAAGCTCCCATCGTCCTTGTTGGTGCGGCCTCCACTGTCCCGGTTATCATCGCTACTATCGCAACCGCAGCTACCGGTCGTTTCCGAGTACATCTGCGAATCACTGCCCTCCCGTCTTACAGTTGATTTCGTGAAAATTTCACGAATCTAACTTAACCATCTTAACAAGGTCAGGAAATGAACTATCAAGAACTCCAGGATGAAGTCAGCATAGCCGTTACCTCAAGTACCACGGAACTTGATGAACTTATTCCTGGCCTTGTTAATGATGCAGTTGCGGCAATAGCGAATGAGCCGGGGGTTATTCTCCCGGCATTGAAGAGTATCACATCGGTCACCTTGGAGGCTAACGAAACCTCCATCTCCTTAACATCCGTAGACTCCACAAAACTTCTTTTCGCAGCAGTAAATGGTTCTTTAATATACCCTGAAAACAGTCTCGAAGCCTTTTTAGAAAAATACCCCGACCTGACAATTACCGGGGATGTGGAAGCTATAGTGTATGAGAACTCTACTCTATGGTATGCGCGGAAGTTAATTGAAGAACTCCCCGCGACCTTGCTTCTGTATAAAAACCCTGATCTCTTAGAAGAGACAACTGACATCCCATCCTGCATTCCCCCGCATCTACACAGGGAAACCATCATCCCATACTGTGCAGCGTACCTTTGGGATAAGATAGAACATGAGATGGAACTTCAGCAAAAAACACAAACAAAAGCTTACGAATACCAGTACACCAAAGGTCTCCAGAAACTTAAAGAATACCTTGCTTCCCGCCGCCGTGGGATGGTTCGCAGTGTGTGGAGTGTGTGATGGAGGATATCAAACTCGGTCCCTTCCTTGGGATGAATAACATAACTCCCGACCACGCAGTACCGAAGGGATTCGTCAGGAATATAGTCAATGCTGATGTTAAGGGCGGGAAGGTTTCACGGCGAGGCGGGGAAACGAAAGTATATTCTGCATTGAAACCGAAGGGAGGATTCTCCTGCCCTGCTGGAAGTTACTTTATAGAAAAAGGATACATAAAGAAATTCCTTGGAACAACAGCCTCGACAATATATACTGGAATAAACGGAACTGAATACGCTTGGAATTACCTGAATGGTGTAGTATATTTCAGCGATGGAATTGTAAGCCTGAAAATTGAAAACGACATAGCTCGAAACTGGGGTATGCAGGTTCCAAGTTCTCCTGTAATCTATGGTGTAAGTGGAACCTACGGCGGAGGACAGTATCTCGCTGCAATCTGCTATGTTGATGCGGATGGAGTTGAATCCGGTGCGTCTGAGATTGTTGTTGTAGATTTACCGGATAATACTGGGATTGTCTTTGCGAACCTTCCTACTCCAATTGATCCGCAGGTTTCATACGTTCGCCTATATCTCTCCACCCCGAATGGGAGTGAGCTATACCACATCGCAGATCTAACCCCCGGAACTCTTGATTATACTATAACCTCCGGACGGTATGATGGAGGTAACATACTCGAACATACTTTCGTATCCCCGGCGCCAGCTGGGCGTATTATCCGATTCCACAACGGTAGAGCTTTTGTAGCAGATTCTTACGGAAGAGTCTTTTACTCCGATCCTTTAGAGTTAGACCATTTCAGACGCGGAGCAAACTTCCTACAGTTCTCTGCCATCGTGGATATAATGGAGCCTGTGAAAGGTGGGATATTCTTTGCATACTCCAACACAACTGAGTTCCATGCTGGAGATGTGGAGGAAGGTTTTAACATTAGTTCCAAATTCTCCTACGGTGGTATCTTCGGAACTGGGAGTAACGTCCCCAACTCTGACAACGTATGCTGGCAATCCCAACGTGGGATGTGCATAGGTTCCCCAGGTGGCGAGGTTAAAAACATAGTAGAAGAAAACGTCGCACCAGATTCGGGAACTTCCGGTGCATCACTTATCAAAGAACAAAACGGTCTACGGCAGTTCATCGTCTGTATAAAACAGCCTACAGCGTCTCCGCTGGCGGCAAAAAGTTGGATAGATGCCGAAGTAGCACGGCGAGGAGCTTGAGAATGAAATTTAAGAAAACAGGGTTCATCTACACCATTGAGCATGTTGGGGTTGATGGCAGGACTAAGAGCATTGAGTACGTGGAAAATATCATCCACACTCTGGGCAGAAACTACATAATTGGCGCAGCATTCAAAGGAGCTTCGCAATTCACGAACTGGTATCTCGGTGCCTACGGTGCAGCGAGGATTCCTCTTGCCGCTGATACAATGATCACACTCATGGCTGACTGCGAGGAACTTACCAGTTACACAGGAGATACCAGACTGGCTCTTACTCTTTCTGCTGTAGCAGATGGGGAGATGGATACCGTCGCAGCTCCGAATATTTTTGAGTTTCCTGCCGGTGCTACAGTCAGAGGAATTTTCCTCACCACCAACCCAACCAAGGGGAATAATACCGGCCTACTCGTTTCTTCGATCATTCTTCCTTCCCCGAAGGTAATTGATGCTGGAGAGAGTTTGAAGGTTCCGGCTGATTTTACCCTCAATACGTTATAAGGAGTCAACGGAATGGGCGCTTTTACAGTAGCAGAAGCAAATGCCGTACTTGATGCTAGGTTCGTTACTGGCACCACATATTACCTTGCGCTGCACACCGGAGATCCAGGTGAAGATGGGGATGAGAATGAGGTTCTTGTCGCAGCGGATGCGGATTACGTTCGACAGGGATTCACCTTTGCCGGTCCTGCAGCCCTGAAACAAAAGCTGAACGATTCAGCAGTATCTTGGACTGTTGACGCTGCTTCTGCAGGATACACAGTTACGCATGCTAGTATCTGGACTGCTGCTACGGCAGGGTCGTGTAAGTTCAAAGCAGCTTTGGCGGTCCCGAGAGCCTTGGTCGCAAACGGAGTTTTAACCTTTGAAATTGGCGAAGTTGTTGCCGCTTTGGATTAAGGAGTTGTGAAATGAAGATAGCATATTCTGTTCGTGATCTAATGGTGCTGGCCGCTGCAGAAGCAATCAACGGCAATGTGATTCGCTGCTATGGTTCTCCTACAAGCGAGGCGGCGGCTGATGCACTTATCCCGGCTACCCCTGAAGCATCGATTGGTGCTGCTACTCTTTTGTGCATCATTTCAGCAGGCGGCGATGGTACTGGTGTGAATATGGCGACTGTTCCAGTGAACGGAGTTCTAGCGAAAGACCCCGCAGAATCATGGTGGGGAACGATGCTGGCGTCCGGGTATTTTTCTTTTTACCGGATATCAGCTACCGCAGATACTGGAGGAGCAAGTGATACCGAGCCAAGATTGCAAGGTACAATCGGAGTGATTGGCGCGGATTTCATCGTCAGTAACAGGTTCAAGTCAATTGGCGAAAAACAGGAAATGAACGCGTTCTACATCGGGGAGCCTGCTGAATAATGGCATTCGTTTATTCGAGTACGAAGGAACTAGACAATAATACGTCTTCGCCCCTTGGATTGAACATCCTTGCTGATGGATCAAAGTTGTTCTATTGCGGGAAAAATTCATCCGGAAATCCTTCTGTCATTGAATGCGCCTTGTCAACGCCGTGGAACATTGCGTCCTTGACGATTACTGCAGCACTTGAGGTTTGGGCGAATGCCAATCCGCCTCAGGATATTATATTTTTCCCTGATGGATCTGGTTTTCTTGTGGCTGGGTATAATTCTGCTGATAAGTATGGATTGTCACTGTACGAAGCGACTACGCTTTTTTCAGTTGCCGGTGCGTCTTTTGTAGACAAGACCACGCTTTCGAATACGCAGGAAATACGTTCAGTCGTGTTCAATGCGGATTTCAGTAAGATGTATTGCTGTAAATACAGCTCTATTGGTTATCCCGAAGCCATCGCGCAGTATAATCTTTCAGTACCTGGAATAATATCAACTGCCGTACAGGTTTCGGCCATAAATTATGATGTCTTCGACTATAACAGGGTGCTGTCCGGCAGGATTTCTGACGATGGAACTGCTTTTTATGTTTTGCTTGAGGGAACCGTAGGTATTAAAAAACTGACTCTTTCCACCCCGTGGGATCTGTCGAGTTATACAGACGATGGATACGTATGGGATGATTTGGAAGGAGAAAATAGTCTGACCGAAAGCGCGATATTTTTAGATAGCGGAGCGGATAATTTATTTATTCTTGGCAACGATAACATTCTTGGCACAGCAGTAGCTCATTATATCGCCGGGGAAGAACCACCACCTGTAACAGAGTTTTGGCAGAACTTCCACGGACAGACGGAAATATTATGATAGTCTGCGACGGCGATAGAAGTCTCAAGCGCAAGTGGTTTGCGAGGAAAAAACTCGCCTCCATAATTGAGATGGATATTCCCGCTGCCGCTGTCAAATTCGATGGGTTCGTGATACGAGTCAGGCAGATTGACGGAGAGGGC
>LCBU01000034.1 GCA_000997405.1 Candidatus Woesebacteria bacterium GW2011_GWA1_41_7
TAGATGCCCTCCAGCGCCTCTCTCCTGCGATAATCTGGAACCCTGCGGGGGTTTTGGCAACAACCAACGGCTCAAGAATTCCGTGTTCACGAATTGAATCTACGAGGTCAACTAAACTTTCGGGGGTAATGGCACCACGGGGTTGTAATGGGTTTGGTTGAAGTTGGTTTATATCGAGCTGAATTACTTCTTCTGCCATGTTATTTAGCTATGACTGAAATTACCTGTTTACCGACTTTCTTGCTGTATTTCGCTTTTCCTTCCGATACTGAATACAGACTGTGATCGCGGCCCTCTTTTACACCTTTTCCCTTTGCAAATTTAGTTCCTCTTTGTCTGATCAAAATTTGGCCTTTAGAAACTTTTTCACCATCGGAAACTTTGGGACCAAGTCTCTTCCCTGCTGGACTTACGTGTTGTGAAGCTTTACCTCCGGCTTTGTGTGTAGACATATAATTAGATTAGCAACAATATAATGTAAGTTTTCACACTTGTCAAGAGGACAGAAAATTACAATTTGATATAGATTGTTCTAAAGTATTTTTAGCCAATCTTTTCAACCAGGAGTCTTGTATACTGTGCCCTAAAACCTGTGTGTCTTTTATACCTGCTTTTCGCTTTAAATTTGTAAATTTCAACTTTTTCACCCTTTTCAAGCTCGCTTAAAACCTTGAGTTTTACCTCTGTTTTAAGTGTAGGTTTGCCGACACTTACTTTTTCTCCGTCAGTAAACAGAAGCACTTCAGTCGAGATTTTTTTGGGATCCTCGAGTTTGTCAACCAAGATCTCTTCTCCCTCGGCAACTCTGTACTGTTTTCCGCCAATTCTGACAACTGCGTATTTTTGAATTCCTTTGCTTTTCATAACAATAATGTGTATTTTAACTGAGAATGTGGGTAAAAACAAGCTTCAAGATCAAGATTTCTTATAAGCCCCCAGGGCAATACCCAGGCCTATCATTGTTGCAAGAAGCGAGCTTCCCCCGGCAGATAAAAGCGGAAAAGGTAGTCCTGTAATGGGAAGCATCCCCATATTCATTCCCGCGTGAACAAATATTTGAACCAAGTAGGTCAGGAAAAAACCAGCCAGATATGCCCTGGCAACAGGCGAAACGCTATTTTCCATATAACTCACCAGTCTCAAAAGTATAATAAAGCTTGCTAAAAGTACAAAACCCACCCCGACAAGACCCAGTTCTTCAGCAGTTGAAGCGAATATAAAGTCTGTCTGTTTCTCGGGTAGGAATGCCAATTGTGTTTGCACTCCCTTGCCAAGACCCGTTCCCAACAGTTTCCCGGAGCCCGCGGCGATTGTAGCCTGGATACTATTGTAACCTGCTCCTTTGGGGTCGCTTGTCGGGTCCAAAAAAGTACTTATCCTTTCTTTCTGATAAGGTGCCAAAATATTCCAGGCAAGCGGGGCAACTGCTATACACACCAGAATTCCGACAATCAGGTATTTTTTATTAAACTTACTGGCTATGAGAACCCCAATAAATCCTACGACGGTCAATATGGAGACACCCAATGAAGGCTGAACCAAAATTAAAAGAACGGGAACTGAAAGAAGAAGTAGGGAATTGGCGAACTTCTTTAAACTAACCTCACTCTTTCCCAGGTAGTTTGCGAAAAAGAGAAGTAAAAATGGCCTCACAATCTCTGCCGGCTGAAACGTTGAAGATCCAAGCTGAATCCACCTTACTGTATTTCTGGTAACACTTCCGATTATCAAAGTGATTGCCAGAAGTATAATGCTTGCTATAAATAAATGTTTGTTAAAAAGAGATATGATATCAAAACCGATCATCGAAAAGACCACAAAGAAGAAAAGTGCTACAAATATATATATCAGATACTGAGGAAATAATGTCTTATCCAGAGAATTTAAAATAGCCACACTGAAAATAAGTATAAAAACTACAGACAACGTAAGTGCCGGATCCTTAGTAAAAAATTTGATTATCGAACGCATGCTATGAGGCTTTCTTAACCATAAAGACTCCTTCCTTGAGATGGGAAATTTGAGCTTTCTTTAGCATCCACTGAACAAGTTTATTACTCGCAGGGATTTTCTCAATTACCACATCAACTTTCTGGGTAAGATTTAAGTTCAATCTCTTTCGCTCCTCCTGAATTTTCCTTATAAGATCACGTACATCTGATTCTTCTTTAAGTTCGGGTGTAATCTTTTCATCAAGATCTATACTCAGACCTTCCTTTCCTTCAACAAACGACACCTCTTTAACGTTTATTTCATCCAGGAACACTTTCTCTATTTTCAAATTCTGCAATTTGTAATTTTTGACCACTAATTTTGCCAAAGGCTGGCGTACGGGGATTCCCAACTCTTTTCTTTTTGCGTGAACTTTCTCGACAATCTCTCGAACCTTCTCCATCTCTACAATAAGTTTTTTCTCGTCATCGCTTATGGCCGGCATCTCTTTTGGCCAGTCGGCAAGGTGCACCGAAAGCTCGTGTGTAAGATTTGTGTACACTGCCTCCGAGAAATAGGGCATAAAAGGTGCCAATATTTTTCCGAGGGTATATAGCACATAATAAGTCGTTGAATAAAAAGCTTTTGCATCTTTATCGCTTTCTTTTGCCGGGCCAACCCGATCCCTGGAACGCCTAATATACCAAAGAGATAGGTCGTCTACAAATTTCTCAATCTCCAAAGACGCTCCGGCCGCGTCAAACTTCTCCAAACTGTCGGTAACAACATTTACCATCTGGTTAAGTCTTGTCAGTATCCATTCATCCAAAACATTCGATGTTCTTCCCGGTTTTCTGTAAATTCCGGGAGTCCATTTATCAAGATTGGCATATGTAACAAAGAAGTTGTAAACGTTCCAAAGTTTAAGATGGAATCTTCGTCTGACTTCGTCGGCAACTTTATAACCAAATAGCATGTTCTCAGCCGGATTAGCTCTCGCGAATATCCATCTCATAACATCAGCTCCTATCTTGTCCGCACCCTCGTTAAATTCAATCGAATTGCCCCAGCTTTTATGCATTGGCCTACCGTCTTCAGCCAGAAGAGTTCCGAACCCTAAAACGGTTTTATAAGGGTTAACATCTTCCAAAACCGTACTCATTGCGATAAGGGAATAAAACCAATTTTTAAATTGCCCCGGAAAACTCTCAGTAATGAAATCGGCAGGAAACCACTTCAACCATTCTTCCCTGTCTTTCAAATAAAGTGGCTTTTCTTTTGAAGGAATAAATCCTGCTGATTTATTATCACTGCTGATTGTTGAAAAAGACACCACTCCTGCATCCAGCCAAGGGTTTCCAACGGGTTCTATTCTTTCAATAGCTGCACCGCAGTTTCTGCATTTGATTTTAATCCCGTCAATTTGTGGCTTATGGGGACTTTTGCCTTCAAATTCTCCCCATCCTGCAACTGCTCTTTCTTTGAGTTCTTCTTTTGAACCGATTATTTCAAAAAGATGGCATTTTTTACATTCCCATATCGGAAGCGCCAAACCCCAATACCTGTTTTTCTTACTTATAAGCCAATCATGCATATTGGTAAGCCAATCCATCTCACGATCCAGACCGAAACCCGGAATCCAGTTTATTCTTGAAGCCACATCCTTCATCCTTTCCCTGAGAGTTCTCGTATCAGGAACGGATTTTACCTGGCTGTCTTCTTTATTCCAATCTTCAATACTCATCTCCGGTTTGTTCCTTGAGTTTAGAATCTTGGCCGGTTTATCCATTGATATATACCACTCATCTGCTACTTTCCAAATAAGCTCAGTTTTGCATCTCCAACAGGCCGGATACCTGTGTGTGTACCTTTCAATCTTAAAGAAAAAGTGTTTACCTTCATCATCCAGCTTTTTCAGAAAATCCAAAATAACTTCCGGGTGTTTTTTGGCGTTTTGCCCGGACAAAAAACCCAAGTTTTTCATATATGAGGCATCATCCTCTACTATCTTTATAACCGGCAAATCAAACTTTTTACCTAATTTAAAATCTTCCGCACCGGCCGAGGTGGCAACATGTACCATACCTGTTCCTTCATCTGTGTTTATAGGAAGAATCAGATCATCTGTCGCCACGACAGTGTGAAACTTATCATTCTTTGAAGCCTCGATGACCGCCGGTATAGCGTCAAAAGCACCCTTATACCTTAACCCAACCAATTTTGATCCTTTAGTTAGCTTAATTTCCTTTACTTTTGTTCCCGCAAATACCCTATCTTTTGACTCCTTTGCAACCCAATATTTTTTACCATCCGCCTCAACCTGAGAGTAATCAAGATCCGGGTTAACCGCGACTGCGACATTGGCAGGCACTGTCCAAGGAGTTGTTGTCCAAACAAGTAAATACTCCTCATTCTGCCCTGTAACGGGAAACGCCAAAAAGACAGATTCGTGATTAAGTTCTTTATAGTCTTCGGTTAATATCTCATGCTGGGAAATTGCAGTCTCACATCTGGGACACCAAGCGACGGAATCTTGACCCTTATAAATCCAACCGTAATCATTACAAACTTTCAAAAAGTGCCAAATCATATAATTATTGTCATCACTCAATGTGTAATAAGAGTTTTCCCAATCCATGAAGTAGCCAAGCCTTTTACTTTGTTCCGTCTGAATGTTTGAATATTTTTTGACCCTATCCTTACAAAGCTGCACAAATTTGTCTACACCAAACGCTTCGATGTCCTTCTTGTTTCTGAAACCGAGCTCTTTTTCAACCTCAACCTCAACCCAAAGACCCTGGCAATCGAAACCATTTTGGAAGCGTTCTCTAAACCCCTGCATGTTCTTGAACCTCTGCCACAGGTCTTTATAGGTTCTCCCCCATGCGTGGTGTACCCCCATGGGGTTATTGGCCGTAATAGGGCCATCCAGGAAGCTGAAGTACTTCTTTGCATGGCTGTTGCGGTTTAGGTATTTTTTAACAACCTTCTTTTTATCCCACTTTGCAAGAATTTCCTTTTCAAGTTCAGGGAAATTTACCTGTAAATCGACGGGGTCAAAGTAGTTCTTGGCCATATGAAGCTATTTTAAATCATTAAGCCGCTTAGTTCAAACCGCCTTTCCCCGTCTGGTTCCTGCCTTCCGACATTGCCAGGAGTTTTCCGAGCTCATTTACGAACTTTTTAGCGTGTTCCCTGCTCATTCCGATCCTTGATACAATTCTAACCTGACTGGTAGAACCCACCCTTTGAGTAACATCTAAAACAACACCGTCAGGGTTTGCCGTCATGAACATGTTATCCGTATAAAGTATTTGTGTGGTATCCAGATTTAGGCTTATTTGTTGTGAATCTTCTTTTTTACCTTTTTCGTCCATAAAAATCACCCTCTTTCATCGCCATCTTCAAGTTCAAGAGATTTAATTTCTGGCAAGCTTTTACCGATCACTCCTTGAAGGTCACCATACATCCCATGAGTGTGATCAATTACCCGTCTGATTTCCTTTTCCTGCCTTGCCCATTTAATATTAAAGTATCTTTTCTCCTTTTCCAGCTCATCTTGAAGGTTGGTAAAAGCATCCACTATTCCCTCTACCCTGTTTTTGAATTCCGGCCCGATCAAGTATTGATACAGAATTTTCATCTTCTCATCTTTACCCTCACTGCTGGTACGTTCATGGTATAAACTCACCAAATTAAACCTCAGCGACCATGCGAGTGGAATAAAGTGTTTCCAGCTTACAATCCAAACACCGTCTTTGTAAGCAAAACTTTCCACACCTTCGGGTAAATTAACCGTAATCAGGACAGACAAGTCCGCTTTTGCCTGCCTTTGATCTTCTTTAAGCTTTCCAATCCATGTGGCACTCCATTCGGCATTTTTACTTTCCCACAAAATCATACCGCAGCGCCTACCAAGCTTATCAAACACTTCTTGAGCTACATCGGCTCCCCTTTGCCCTTTTTTGATCTCGGATATTTTATCCGTAGGAAATTCTTTTTTAAGCTTTTCCTCAATTTCCAGCTCCAGCACTTCACCTTGGGTTTGTTGCGAGCCTTTTTGAATTTTGGCTTTCAAATCTTCAATTTGCTCCAAAGCCTCTCCGAGTTTTCTGTCTTTTTGAAGGTCCGTCAGTTTATGTTCTTCCTCGAGTTTTTTCCTGGTTTCTTCCCTAATTTTACCTTCCCAATTTTTTATTTCTTTCGCGTTCCGCTTCAACTTCTCGCCCGGCCTCCTTCTGGGCTTTATCTCTTTCTTCAATCCGCACCGCTTCTTCCAATTGATGTTTTAACGCCTCTGAAATTTCAATCTCTTCTCCACACTTGGGACACTTAATGGTGTTTTCCATCGGTAAAAAGATTATAACTCTTTTTGTACATTTTTGACTTGGAAGATTATTAAGAATAAAATTCGCCTTAATCATGAAAAGGGAACTTGATAATGAACTCCGTCCTTTTGACATATCCCAAGTCAACGCCTGGATTAAAATAGTTAACTTACTATTCACAAACCCTGATAAAACTTTGCCTGTTTTCTATTCGGATCCCGGCACAAACAGAGTACTTGGTGATTACTTTTTCCGGATAATTAAAGAGGATGAAAAGGTGTTTTTACAAGCCGAGGGTTTCAGTAACCGTGATACAGAAAACGGATTTCGGACTGGAATGAGCGATTGGAAAGTGGTCCAACCCGGGATTTATAGGATCGATGTCTCGGATGAGGAAGATGCCTGAGATCCCTTGCCTGGTTTTTTGACTTTAAAGGTTTCCATCATTAAAATTCGCGTTATGAGAAAAGAACTTGAAAACGAGCTTGATCCGATAAATATGATTGAGAGTGATTTTGTGTGGAAAGCACACAACAGACTCCGACAAAATCGTGGTAAGGTCTTGCCGGTATTTGTTAAAAGCCACGACGCCAAGGAGGAACGTGGAAGCTTCTACATGCGGTTAGTAATGGATAATGAAATAACATATATGCAGGCAGAAGAATTTAGTTCAACTGAACTGGCAAGGGATTTTCCGAAGCTTTACGAACGCTGGGGTTGGAAAGAATTACAGCCAAACATCTACAGACTAAATACCGCAAAAGCGTTTTAGGTACCATCACTGTTTCGTAGCCTCACTTCGATACAATCTCGGATAGTTCTTTTTTAACCTTTAAAGGTCTTACATGTACAGCGATTTTCTCTATCGGGTATCAATTTCCAATCTCCCTTTTTGGTAAAGCTTGTAACAATCGTCACACATAACTTTGGTATAAACATTAGCCGAAGTTCTTCCCACCATTTTCGGTTGAACTTTGACTTTCAATTTTTTGCAGTAAGGACAAAAACGTTTAACCATTGTTACCTCAAATACGAATCGATATTTTCCAGATGTTCCTGATAAGTTTCTGCGCAGTGAATTTCACCCAGATTGTCGTGTAAATAAAAAAGACAGTCAGTTTCCTCGGGGTTTAAGGCAGCTTCAATTGCGTAAATATTTGGACTGCAAATGGGAGTCGGTGGCAAGCCCTTGTTTTTGTAACTGTTATATGGCGAGTCGCTTGCCTTCTCCTCCAGATCAATGTTCCCCCACCAAGTTCCGTCTTCATTCTTACCGAGCGTGTATTGCATTGTTGCATCAATTTGCAGAGGCATTCCGTCATTGAGTCGGTTCCAGATAATTCCTGAAATAATTTTCATATCGCTTCGGCCGGCTGCCTCTCGCGCAATAAGAGAGGCAATTTTTAAGCCAGTTGGCCATCTGATATTTTTTTCCAGGTATCCTTCCGAAAGTGGTGCAAATTTCTCATTAAAATTACCGATGAAGCGCTCTGCAATTTGCGCAGGAGTTTCGTCTACCGGCAATAAATAGGTGTCCGGATAGTAAACTCCCTCGTAATACTCTGAGTTAATATCCGAGTAAAGCGTATTCCAACCTTTGAGTTCACTATCACTCCACCCCAGAATACTTGCCAATTTCTCACCGATTTGCTCTTTTCGTGCGCAAAATGATATTGTTACCCAAAAGAGATCGGGCTTACCCGTGATCTTGTTCATGATTTCCCATGCATTCATTCTTTGATTGAGTCTGTAACCACCGGATTTGATTTCCTTGCCTGCAACAAAATTATTAAGTAGGAACTGGAAGGCTCCGGGGTTTTTGATCAAACCACTATCCGAAAGCGACCTGGCCACATCGAAGCGTAAAGTATCTTCAGGAACAACGAAAACTTGAGTTTCGGCTTTATCCCCTACAGGTCCGAGAAAAACATAGGCAAGAAACCCAAGTCCAAAAGCTAAAATAATCACTACAACAAAAAATCTTATTAGAGTCTTCATGAAGAACATTCTAACATCCTGGTATCCTTTCACCAAAATCAGGAGCGTCTAAGTTATAATTAGGAAGCTGATCTTAAACCATGCTAAAAACTATCAACTCAACCATGACCGTTGCCGGAAAAACTTCAAAAGTGATTTATCACGATACTAACGATTTTGATGAAGTTGATCCCGGCAAAACAACACAGGCATATGGCGTTTGTTTCTACGGGGACAACATGTTAATAGGTTTCGGAGGTAAAAAGAAAAGTTGGGGACTCGTCGGAGGAACTATAAAGGCCGGGGAAACATTTGTAGACACACTCAAACGCGAAATAGCCGAGGAGTCAAACATGGAAGTTTTAAAATATATGCCAATAGGTTACCAGGAAGTAATTTACAATGAAAAATACAAAATACAGCTTAGGTATGTATGTCTTGTAAAACCAATTGCCCCGTTTATCAAAGACCCGGACGGAAGTGTTAAGGAGATTAAACTAATAGATCCCAAGGATTATAAAAAATATTTCGATTGGGGAAAAGTCGGAGAAAGAATTATAAAACGCGCAATCGACCTTAAATCAAAATTTTAACCCTGTTTCCTGGCGCTAACGAATTTTTCGAAGGAAGGCGGGGATTTCAAATTTCTCACCGAATACATCTTCATCTTTTCCGGTTGGCCCACCTGTATCCTCCGGCGGTTCTTCATCTTCTCCGGGCTCTTCCCTATTTGAAGGTCCTGCCGAGGTCGGTTCGCTGACCACACCCTGAACAGTCGGTCTTTGTATGGCCGTCTGACTCATTTGGGCTAGGTGGGATCTGGTTTCGTCAAACCCTGTTGCTATAACAGTAATCTTAACCTGATCTGAAAGATCCGGTTTTATAACGGCTCCGAAAATAACATTTGCATCAGGATCTGCCGCTGAGGAAATGATACGTGCTGCCTCATCAACTTCAAACATTGTTAAGTCATTACCGCCGGCAATATTGAAAAGAACTCCGCGGGCACCCTCGATAGAAAGATCGAGAAGTGGTGAAGAAACTGCTGCACGGGCTGCCATTTGGGCTCTATTTTCACCGACTCCGGTACCGATTCCCAAAAGTGCGCTTCCTGCTTCCTTCATAATTGCCTTTACGTCGGCAAAGTCTACGTTAACAAGACCGGCTGTAGTAATAATATCGGCTATTCCTCCGACACCCTGGCCTAGGACAGAATCAACCACCCTAAAGGCTTCCAAAAGAGTCATCTTCCTGTCAATCACGTCCATCAATCTTTGATTGGGAATAACGATCAATGTATCGGTAGCTTCCTTTAATCTTTCTATCCCGTCTTCCGCAGCAATCATCCTTCTGGTTCCTTCAAATGAAAACGGCTTTGTAACAACACCTATTGTAAGAGCACCCGCTTCTTTAGCTAATTGCGCAACAACTGCCGCCGCACCCGTTCCTGTGCCGCCACCCATACCGGCGGTGACAAAAACCATATCAGTATCAATCAAAAGCTCTTTTATTTTTTCGACAGATTCCTCTGCTGCCTGACGTCCAATCTCGGGATTACCTCCGACTCCCAAACCTTTGGTTAATTTTTCTCCTATCTGAAGTTTTGTCGGGGCTTTGTTGTTAAGAAGAACCTGTGCATCGGTATTTATGGCAACGAATTCAACTCCAACTACATTACCTGTTTCGATCATTGAAGATATTGCGTTTCCGCCTCCACCTCCAACACCGATTACTTTTATTTTAGCTATTCTTGCAGAGTCCGGTTTAACAAGTGCCATAAATTTATCTTATTTTATTAATTATACCTATAACTATATGTGGCAGAATTGTACCTTGGGCAGAAGAAAAACACAAGCAGACCCCGATCCCCTCATGGCAAAAGATTTTTAATACTATCAATCAATTTACCAAACATTCCAGATGAGGGTAGTTTTACCTTTTTTGAGAAGCTTGTCAAGTTCTCCGCAGGCAACGCTTTTGCACCATAAAGAAGAAGTCCTACACAAGTAGAAAATGAGGGAGTAATAACATCATCGATAAGTCCGCCCACCCCCCTGGGAACCCCCACCCTTACGGGAACCGAAAGAACGCGCTTTGCTGAATCAATTACCCCCGCTGTCTCGGCACCCCCGCCGGTTACAACTGCACCCGAAGGAATTCTATTGGCGATTCCCTGCCTTTCAAGTTCAATTTTGACCATTGAAAAGATTTCATTCAGGCGTGGCCTTATAATTCCCTCAATCAGAGTCTTTTTTGAAATTTTCTTTATTTCGGTAATGTTAAGACTTGCCAAATCCAATTCATCGCTTTCTTCTTCGTTTCTTTTCTTTTTTTCGGAAAGCGCAAGCTTGATTTTTTCTGCAGTTTCCAATGAAACCCGAAGCCCAATTGCAAGATCGTTGGTTACGTTTTTGGCCCCTATAGGTATTACGCCCGAGTAGGCGATTGACCCATCAATATACGCCGCTATCGATGTT
>LCBU01000035.1 GCA_000997405.1 Candidatus Woesebacteria bacterium GW2011_GWA1_41_7
TGCGGCTCCCGACTTACCGTCAAGAACCAAGGTCAATTCGTATTTATTCATGCTCAGATTATAGATTAGAAATCAGAAATTAGCAATTAGAAATTAGCTATGTCCCAATCTTAAATTCCACCACTTCCCCGTCCATCATAATATAATCCCGTCCTTCCGAACGGACTTTTCCTAAATCACGCGAGGCTTTCCAACCACTAAAATTCACGAAATCGTCAAAGGAAACTATGTCAGCTTTAATGAATTTTTTTATGAAATCTGTATGGATTACCCCTGCTGCTTCCTGGGCGTTAATTCCGTCCTTGATGGTCCAAGCTCTTACTTCTTTTTCTCCTGCAGTCAAAAAAGTAATTAACCCTAAGGTTGCAAAGGCTTTTTGGATTAGCCTCTCGAGTCCCGATTTTTCAATTCCCAGATCCTTCATGTACACCTTCTGATCTTCTGCCGAAAGATCGGACAGTTCACTTTCTGTTTTTGCGCAAATTATAACTATTTGATTAAGGTCAAGTTTCATCTTCTTGGCAAATTCGGCCTCGATTTCCTTTCCACGACTCAAGTCATTTTCATCAACATTTAAGACAACTAATATCGGTTTTGCTGTCAAAAGGCTTAAACTTTTGGCAATTTTGGTCTCTTCTTCGCTTAAAGAAACATCACGGGCGGGAATTCCTTTTTGCAATGCGTCTTTAAGTTTGCCAACCACCTCCCACCATTTAACAAGTTCCTTGTTGGGAGTGTTGCCCGGATCCTTCTGTTTTTCCAGAGTTTGAAAATCCGCCAATTTCAATTCCGTTTCAACTGTGTCCAAATCCGTTATTGGATCAGTTATACCTTGTTTGACAATCTCGGGATCATTGAATGCCCGCACTACATGACAAATTGCCGAAGTTTCCCTAATGTGACTCAAAAACTTATTTCCCAAACCCTCACCTTTGCTGGCACCTGCAATTAATCCCGCAATATCAACAAACTCAACTGTGGCCGGAACTTCCGGAGGAAGGTTTACCATACTTTCGGATTTTTTTGTCACTTCGGCCAGTTTGGAAAGCCGTTCGTCAGGGACAGGAACGACACCAATATTCGGCTCAATCGTAGCGAATGGAAAATTGGCAACGTAAGCCTGCTGCTTTTTTAGAAGCGCATTAAAAAGGGTGGACTTCCCTACGTTTGGTAAACCGACAATTCCAACAGAAAGTGACATGAGGCTATTTTAACATCAAATAACTTAACAAAAAAGCAAGAGGGGTGCTTTATTACTTTTTTGAGGTATCAGAAGATAGTTCAGCGTTTAAGAGTGCAATATTTTCAAAAATCATTGCGTGATCAATGTATTCAAGTAACCCTTTTTTCTCGAGTCTTGCAATTTCAATACCTGCAGTCTCTCTGGCTACCCCAACGAGTGTTGCTATATCTTGCTGCGTAAAACGGTGGTGAACAATAACACTTTTACCCCGCACTTCTCCGAAATGTTTGGCAATATAAATTAGGATCGAGACCACTCTCCTATAAGCATCACTAAATACCAGGTGTTCCATACGGGTTAACGTCTCCGCATAGCGCTCAATTAAGTCACTTAAAAGTGCAAAGATGACAGTTGGTCTATCTTTAATAAAGTTAACAACTTCATCCCGTGGCGCGCGTCCGACCTCAACAGGCGTCAAAGCTTCAAAATAATAAACATTGGGAGTACCGTTAACTGCCCACACTATTGGAAAATATGTGGTGGGTTTTAGGATATGAAGTGTAAGCTCATAGCCGTTTTTGGAGATAATATATTGCCTTACATACCCTTTTGTTAAACAAAAAATACCCTGGGGATCATCGTCCGCTCTAACTAAAGTTTCTCCCTTCCTATAACTTCGAGTTTTAAACTGTTTATAAAACTCTTCAAACTCTTTTGTTTCTGCTATATACATCGATGCGTTGCGGGAAGTTTCAGTACTATTTTAGCACAAGAAAAACCCCGTGTCACAACCTGGAACCATTAACTTACCGACTGATAAATGCTTACCTATTCCGTATCATGCGGCCAATATATATAACGACAACTGCGCCGACTACAGCAACAATAAGACTCCGAACATCAAATCCAGTCACACCGGCTTGACCTATCAAACCCATGAGAAATCCCCCCACGACGGCCCCAATAACACCCATTACAATATCCATTAAAGTGCCCTGTCTACTATTGGTTTTCATTATGATAGAAGCAATCCAACCGGCAAGTGCTCCAAAAACTATCCAAAGTACAATACCCATAGCTTTCATTCACCCCCTTTCATATTTTATGCATTATTTAATTTAATCGTGAAGTTAATAGCATCAACAAATCCTTAATCAGACTTTCTTTATACAGCCACTTCACCCAATTAACTGAACTACGTTTTTCGATAATCAAATTTTTCCGGAAATAACTGGCCGGCAAAATCGAACCGAGATATAACTTATCTGATATTGGTACTGTATTCATTTTTACTGGTCAAGCTAGGGCAGTAAAGCAAAAGCAAATGTTTTTGTATAATTCGTAAATCTGCTTTTTACACATTAACTTTGCGTAAACTATTACAATTACTATATTAAAAAGTTCTAGTTCCGATTATGTTAATTACTGCCCCAACTTAGACTAATGAAAAGTATATTTGTAAAATCATTTATCTACAGTAACAATGATTACAAAACTTCTGTTAGCTGGAAGGTCCGTGAAAATTATGTATCTTATAATTCTATTTCTTTTATAATTCCGGTGAGTTCAACTGTCTTAACGCCTCATCAATTAAAAAAACCTGATTTTTACGAAGCAGTGGAAGTTTGTCCTGAGCAAAAAAGCCATATTCCGAAACCTCATGGGTTGGGGCAAAATCACCGCCAATAAGTACTCCTTTATAGCACATATCCAGTCTGGCGCTTTCCCTGTCAGTCCTGGTTTTTAATGGTTCATCAACACTCACAACAAGTCCTGACTCTTCTTTAATTTCCCGCTCTAAAGCTTCGCGCGGATGCTCACCGGATTTTAAATAACCGCCGGGCAAGGCCCACGCATGTGACCTATATGTGTGTTTAAAAAGAAGAATTTCCCGATTTTTATTAAAAATAATACCGGTAACACCGATCAGAAATTTATCCTGAAAAAAACGCATAACAAATATTTGCATACCTTTGGAAAGATGCAGGGCTTTATAAATTTTAGATAGAAAGTTTTTCACAAGGAGTTTGTGTCTTTAGGTGTGTCACCCGATTCGTGTTTCAGTTTTTCATTTTCCAACTCCAGTTGATGAACTCGTTTGGTCAGCTCAAGCACTTCATCTTTTTCTTTTTTAATTTCTTTGTTTTTGCCGCGGAATGCAAAAGATGTTGAAATGGAACGAACCAGATAAACCAAATAAGAAATTACCAAACCGGTAAGAAGTGCGCCGATAATTACATAAAAAAGTGGTATGTCTGGGATTGTATAAAATCCCAGATTAACCGTAACCGGAGTAAAATTAAATCTTGATACATACACAACAAATGAACCTACAATTAAAAATAAAATTAAAAATAACATCTTTTGTATTCTAAGTCACTATATCCGTCGTACTCAATTCCTTAAGTTTAGCCACAAGTTCTTTTACACTATAAACGGAGGTATCTATCTCCTTACTCACAAAAACTCTTAGTCCTTCAATGATCCTCCTAATAAAAACCGCTTCCTTGGTTCTCAAATTTGCTACTTTAATTTCATTTTCCTCAAAAGTTTTTGAGATGATAACCAGTTGTGAAAAGAAAACCACTGTATTAATAAATATGTTAGAAATGTCTTTTATATCAACGCTATGCACCTCTGAGGAAAACAGATGTCGGTTTATTACAGTTATTCTTCCCTCCTCAACATTAATTGTGTCAGGAAACGGATCAAAAGGGAGCGCATGCGAAGAAATGCTAACCAGGATTCTGTTTGATTTTTTAACCAAACCCGCAACGGTTCGATCATCCTGTCTTTCCTGTTTATCCGCTGACCTGTCCTCTTTTTCTATTTCGCTCGACTTAGAAAGAATAACGTCCTTCTTTTTTCTGAGCAAATTATCTACTTCGCCCTGTGTATAAACTTTGTCCGGCGAAACATCCACACTACCCCTTTGGTTATATATTTTCATGCTCATTACAAATCTAGCTTAAAAGACGGAAAACCAGAACAATAACTGCAATGACCAAAAGTAAATGAACCAAACCTCCGCCGATGTGGAGAGAAAATCCTCCCAACCAGGCGACTATCAATATAACTATGATAATGTCTAATATTCCCATATATATCACCTCCTTATTAAATCAAACTAGATAGCTTCTTTCCTTTCACCGGAAATTATTCTCACGAGTGCCACGATTCCCCACGCTAAAACAGCGTAGACGATAATGGCGACTACCGTTGCCGGCTCAAGAATTGCTGTTGTTTCCACTCCGGTTGTTACCGCCTGACGGAATATTCCTCTAAAAGGCATAATAAAAATTCCGGTCAGACTATAAATGGCATTTACAAAAAAACTTCCGGGGCTTGCACCTGCAAGCTTAAAAATTAAACGGAAGGCCAGAAGCACTTCAAGTATTCCCAATAGGAAATAGATCAAACGTGCTGTAGTTTGAGTACCGCTTACTTCTCCTGCATTAACCGGGGTTGATGCAACTTCATCCTCCGTTCTTACTGTTTCTCTTATAATTTCTGTCATATTACTCACCCCCCTTAATTACTATTATTTTAGGCAAATATTTCATTAATGCTTTTTCTACAAGCGCGGTTAAGCTTAATTCTTCAACAACAGCCTGAGCTTTAGCGTACTTGATAATCGCAGGCTTCATGAATAGAGTTAACCGCTGTTTTTTAGTGTTGTTTTTCATACATTTTTTAAAGAAAAATAGAAAAAATAAGTCCTATGATTATCACTAAAACAATAATGTTGGGAAGACCAGTAATAGCCAATATCCCCAATACCGAAAGAATCCAAAGTACAAGAAGGATCGAAGCAACAGCCTGAAGCGGACGGGGCAAAATACTTATCGCCCAGGCTACCACAAGAAGAATTAATAGTTCCCACAATGTGACAGTGTGACCATTAATTGCGAAAAGTGAAATGTTCGGGATAGTAATTCCAGTCAGGGGCATGTAGCCGAGAAACCAAAGTATAACAAGTATTACAACTATAGCGATTAGCATAAGTACTTATATTGTATGTAGTGTATGGCTTGGGGTCTGTAACCTGACTAACAAATATTATGTAATCTAAATTTCTGAGAAGAAATTGCCGCTACCTATCTCTGTCCCTATTAAAGCCCGGCTCCGTATTGATGTTCCATTCATTTTTGTATTTTTCCATGAACTGATCAAATCTTTCAAATCTCTTAGGTTGGCTCAACTTACCGTTTAGCGATTTTCCAGTTTTTTACCACAAAAAACCGGAGATAAACGACATCTTTTAAAAAACAAAAGATGAAGCTTAGAGCTCCGGATTTGCTAAAGCAATTTCAAAAATTAAGTACGAATACTGTCGTAAATCGCGAGAACTTTATCCGCATAGTAGTACCCAACATCATAGGGTCCATATGCTTTTAAAGCGTCGCGGACAGATCCGTATTTTTCAATATGTCCAGCAAGCATTCTGGTTCCAAAGTTTATATTAAACTCGGGATCCAATAGTTCCTGCGTAGAAGGACGTTCAGCAAAACAAGGGCCGTTGGCGCACAAAAATGATGCTGCAATGCCATCTTTAGGCATTATTTGCATCAAGCCGATAGCTCCGCTTACTGAAACAACATCAGGTTGCCCTCCAGATTCCTGAAGCATAACTGCTGCTACTAAATATGGGTCAATATTATATTTACCCGCATGGGTAATTATTAAATCGCACCACGTCAATAGCTTATCAGGAACATTCAAGGAACAACCAAGATCGTATTCTACCTCAACCAAGGCAACTTGCTCTACGGCTGAGGCTCCAGTGTAGGGTTTGATGAAAGATCTCTCCCAACTGAACCTGAGATAAGAAATACCTGGCGACCATCCAAGACG